>JBAUUA010000662.1:0-4037 GCA_049582465.1 Bradyrhizobium sp.
TGCATTCGCAAGCCCATCTGAACAAAGTGGCTCGCCAGCTAAACGAACGACCACGTGAGACCTTGCAATTTGAAACCCCAGCAGAGAGATTTAACGCCTGTGTTGCGTCGACCCGTTGAGCCGGCACCTCGACAATGGACATGCGCGGACTGGCATCAGGCCGCCCCCTTGATGACATAGTCACCGGGGACGCACTTGATGCTGCCGATCGCCCATTGCTCGCCGGAATAGATCGAATGCGCCTTCCAGTCGGCGATCGCGGCCTGCGAGAGCATGCAGGTCTGCATCGGCATCTCGTCCTTGACGACGATTTCCTCACGGCAGACCGGCTGCGGGATGCTGGCCAGCGAGTGGCACATGAGGGCGACGACGGTGATTTGCATGTTGGCATTTCTCCACTGTGCTGGGTCAAAACAGAAGACGCTTGCGCATTCCGGGGATTCGGCCCCCGATGGTGTCACCAGCTTGCGAGCACGCGTATCATGAGCATGGTTGCTTTATCTCGGCCGGCTATCGGGTGGGGTTGGCCGCGTCGCGACGGCGTACATACACCGGGGACAGCTCGTACCGTCCGGCCGGCGGGAGGGCATCGGAATCGTATCCTGGCCGGGCCTGATGCCTGGCGCGCCATTTCGGGCCGGGGCCACGCATGTAGTGCAGTTCGGGCGGGTAGCTGTCACGCACATCCATGAAGAGGTTTTGAACCACGCTGGCGAAGTCGGAGGCCGACTCAGCCGTTTTGCGGGCGAAACCCGACAATGCGGTCGTATCCGTGATTCTCATCGGTGAACTCCTGCTGCTATCTCGCCGCGCGGCACATCGGCCGTCACAATGCAAAAGTAGTCACGGAGAGATGGACCGACCATTGCACCGAGGTTTGGTCCGTACGTTACATTTGGGTTGAAAGGGGCATACCTAGGTTTACCTCTGCCACCCGGACGTCGCGACTGATGGGGCGTGTCTGGATGAAATGAGCGGAGCCCGCAGGGCGCATTGAGCCGAAGGCGTCATCCGCCAATCTTCGCCAAGGCGCGACGTTTGGCCATTTCGCGATAGAGCGCCTCAGGACTGACGGCGATCTGGCTAGCTAGGAGTTTCCATTCGCCTTTTTCGGGTGAACTGCCGTTCCACGCGATCCATGCATCGAGCCTCTCCGCCACTGTTCTAAGCGAGAGGACTTCCGAGCGCAGCCTCGATCTCTGTAGTTCCTGCGCGAGGTAATTTGCCCAGACGTTACTGAACTCGGAACTCTTCGCGAGCAATGTTTTGAGGCTCGCTTTCCCATATGTCCGAATGCGGGTAGCTCCGAATGCAGCGGCATCACAATGATAGGTGCTGGAGTAAAGAGACGCCTCAGCCAAGATTGATCCGGGACCGGCCCTTTGTAGAATCAAGGCCGATCCGTCGCTCTGATGTCGGACCAGATGGACCGATCCGGTGAGCACGAAATGCATATTGGCGACAGCATCGCCACGGTGAAACAGCAGTCGGCCACTCTCGAAGTTCTGCTCTCGGCCGCGCAAGCCGGTCAAATATGGTTCGATTGCTCGCAACATGATAATTATCATGTCGCGAAAGTCTGTTATGTGGCAAGAGCTAGCTTTCGGCCAGCGCTGAGGCTGGCGCGACTTTGTCGGACTTCCAGGGAGGGCAAATGCGGGGTTTGGTGCCGATGGTTGCTGTTGTCTTGACGGGCGGCAGCGCGACATTTGCTGTCGCCCAGCATCAACACAGCCATGATATGTCCGCCCCCAGCGTACCAGACACCCGGCAACTTGTAGAATTTCCTCCTGTGCTGATGGAGCAGACGCTGGCTAACATGCGAGACCATCTCCAAACCCTACAGGAGATACAGTTGCATCTCGGCATGGGTCATACAGACATTGCTGCCAAGATCGCGGAAGAGCGGCTTGGAATGTCATCGCTGGGACTGCACGGGGCTGCGGAAGTTTCCAAATATATGCCGCAAGGAATGCAGGATGCCGGGACAGCCATGCATCGTGCTGCTAGTCGGTTTGCAACTACCGCGCAGGATACGGGCGTTACCGGCGATCTAAAGCCGGCGTTTACAGCGCTTGCGGAGATAACGGCTCAATGCGTCGGTTGTCATGCAGGCTACCGGCTAAAATAGACGAAGTGCCCGCACGAATTATTCAGGAGCGACGGCCTCGGGGTCTGTTCTTCAGTCAGGACACTGACGCGGCGGCCGGCCGGCCTGACAGCGGTGCGGTTGCGTCGAGTAACCTACCTAATTGATCCCGCGAGAAGGCTCCGAACCGGACCGCAAAAACAAAATCCCCGGCCTCGCGACCGGGGATCTGCATGGAGGCTCGCGAACTTCAATCAATATTCGCAGACGTTGATGGTGCGCAGGCGATAGCCGAACGGGGTGGGCACACGGCGCACCACATAGCAATCGTCGCCGCCGCCGATATAGCCGATGCCGAAGCCGTGGCCGAAGTGGTGATGATGGAAGCCGCCGCCCCAGCCACCACCCCATCCACCGCCCCACGGATGCGCGGAAGCGGCGGAGGGAGCCAGCGCGACGGCGCTGAGCGAAGCTGCGGCAACGAATGCGAGGGTGAGTTTGCGGAACATGGTCGTTCTCCTTCGATGTGCGCCGTGGCGCGGGTTAAGTTGTCGTCTTGCAGTCTTACCCATCGCCCATCAGTCGCAGGCCTTCGAAGCGCGGTTCGAGAAAACAGCGTTGGAATCGCGGGGAATTTTCTGAACGATCGTTCAGGTGTGCGCTGGATCACACAAGCGTTCAGGCCGCTGCAATTTGCATATCGTTAACCAGCGCGGACAGCGCTTTCGCATCGCCGACGGAGCGGACGATCATCGGTTCGCTGCGCCCGCGTATCTCAACTTGCTGCTGCGGCAGCGCATCTTCCGCGACGCCTGCAGTAATGCGGACTTCTTCCGAGACGATCGCTTCGCAGGCGAGGCTCTTGGTCATGTCCTGCAGCCTTGCCGCGACGTTGACGGCGTCGCCGAGCGCGGTGAACACCATGTGGTCGCGGTAGCCGATGTCGCCGATGATCACTTCGCCGCCGTGAATGCCGATGCCGAAGCGGATCGGCTCGCGCAGATCGTGGCTGAGGAACTGATTCAATTCGTCGACATTGACCGCGATCATGGCGGCTGCCCGCAGCGCCTGGCGGCAGGCGGTTTGCGGGTTCGTCGCCAGCCCGAACAGCGCCAGCTGTCCGTCGCCGACGAACTGGTTGGGTTGGCCGCCGCATTCGATCACCGCCTGCGACACCGCGCCGAGGAAACGGTTGACGATGAACACGGTATCGAACGGAAGCTGGTTTTCGGCGAGCTTGGTCGAGCCGCGCATGTCGACGAACATGCTGACGAGATAGCGCTCCTGGCCGATGCGATGCGGATGCGAGGCGTGCGCGTTGGCCGACATTTGATGCGGCGTGAACAGCTGGAAGAAGGAGAGGTCGGTCTCGGGGCGGAGCTGGCAGGCGAGCCGGATCGACGGATCGGACGCGCCGACCCGGTTGAGCACGAAGGCCTCGCGCGCCGACGGCTCCGGCAGCGCGCTGAGGTCGCCAATCACGCGGATACGGCAGGTGGAGCAGCGGGCGCGGCCGCCGCAGACGCTCGCATGCGGCACGTTGTAGCGCAGGCTTGCCTCGAGCACGCTGAGGCCCTTCGGCACCCGAACCGTGCGGCCATTGCCATAGGACTGGTTGATCATGCCGCCGCGCCGCTCGGCCAGCGCGCGTGCGCCCCTTGCCAGCAGCACCAGTCCGAGCAGGCCGAAATAGCCGGCCAGGAAATATTCCACGATGCTTTCCAGCACGTCCTGCTCGGCCGCGGTGCCGACCTGCTGCGGCCCCAGATTTTCCGCCCGCCATTCCTTGCTGTCGCTGTCTGCGACCACGCTGCGGCCGCCCTGATAGAGGCCGAGCATCGCCAGCGTCGGAATCAAGGTTGCGGCGGCGAGCAGAAACGGCGCCGCGCGCTTGAAGAACGCCCGCATCCGCAGCCAGAAATAGAGCCCGATGCAGCCGTGGGTCCAG
>JBAUUA010000663.1:0-5009 GCA_049582465.1 Bradyrhizobium sp.
CGTCTCTCCCCTAAATAGCGGGGAAGCCGGCTCCGCGCGGCTCCAGCCCAGCCACAAACTCTCAGCGTTGAAGCGTCACAATTCGATGGCCGCGGTCGAGCGGCCGCAACTTTCTTTAAGGCAGATATGATTCGTCTCGACGGCATCAGCAAGCAGAACGGCCACCAGCTCCTTTTCATCGAGGCCTCCGCGGCGCTCCAGAAAGGGGAGAAAGTCGGTCTTGTCGGTCCCAATGGCGCCGGCAAGACCACGCTGTTCCGGATGATCACCGGGCAGGAACTGCCCGACGAAGGCCAGGTGGCGGTCGATCGCGGCGTCACCATCGGTTATTTCAGCCAGGATGTCGGCGAGATGTCGGGCCGCAGCGCCGTGTCCGAGGTGATGGATGGCGCCGGCCCCGTCAGCGCGGTGGCCTCCGAGCTGAAGGAGCTGGAAGCCGCCATGGCGGATCCGGCGCGCGCGGACGACATGGACGACATCATCGCGCGCTATGGCGAGGTGCAGGCGCGCTTCGAGGAGCTCGACGGCTACGCCCTGGAGGGCCGGGCGCGCGAGGTGCTTGCCGGCCTCTCCTTCAGCCAGGAGATGATGGACGGCGACGTCGGCGCGCTGTCGGGCGGCTGGAAGATGCGCGTGGCGCTGGCGCGGATTCTGCTGATGCGTCCCGATGCCATGCTGCTGGACGAGCCGAGCAACCATCTCGACCTCGAAAGCCTGATCTGGCTGGAGCAGTTTCTGAAGGGATATGACGGCGCGCTGTTGATGACTTCGCACGACCGCGAGTTCATGAACCGCATCATCGACAAGGTGGTCGAGATCGACGGCGGCCAGCTCACGACCTATTCGGGCAACTACGAATTCTACGAGGGGCAGCGCGCGCTGAACGAGAAGCAGCAGCAGGCCCAGTTCGAGCGTCAGCAGGCGATGCTCGCCAAAGAGATAAAGTTCATCGAACGCTTCAAGGCGCGCGCTTCGCACGCCGCGCAGGTGCAGAGCCGGGTGAAGAAGCTGGAGAAGATCGAACGCGTCGAGCCGCCCAAGCGCCGCCAGACCGTGTCGTTCGATTTCCCGCCGGCGCCGCGCTCGGGCGAAGACGTGGTGAGCCTGAAGAAGGTGCAGAAGGCCTACGGCAATCGCAGCATCTATGACGGGCTCGACTTCATGGTCCGCCGCAGGGAGCGCTGGTGCGTCATGGGCGTCAACGGCGCGGGAAAATCCACGCTGTTGAAGCTGGTGGCGGGCTCGACGTCGCCGGATGACGGCAGCGTGGCGCTCGGCGGCAGCGTCAAGATGGGCTATTTCGCGCAGCACGCCATGGATCTGCTCGACGGCGAGCGCACCGTATTCCAGTCGCTGGAAGATTCCTTTCCGCAGGCCGGACAGGGCTCGCTGCGCGCGCTGGCCGGCTGCTTCGGGTTTTCCGGCGACGACGTCGAGAAGAGATGCCGGGTGCTGTCGGGCGGCGAGAAGGCCCGGCTGGTGATGGCGAAGATGCTCTACGACCCGCCGAATTTCCTGGTGCTGGACGAGCCGACCAACCATCTGGATATGGCAACCAAGGAGATGCTCATCACCGCGCTGTCGCAGTACGAAGGCACCATGCTGTTCGTCTCGCACGACCGGCACTTCCTCGCCGCATTGTCCAACCGGGTGCTGGAGCTGACGCCCGAAGGCATCCACCAGTTCGGCGGCGGCTATACCGAATATGTGGCGCGCACCGGCCAGGAGGCGCCGGGCCTGCGCAGCTGAGCCCGTATGATTACCGAAAGATTGCGTTAACCGATAAAATTTGCGGGTATTTAGTAAATCTGCGGTTGAGTCCCCCTGCAGGAAACACCGGGAGAAGCCCGGCGTTGCCACACCAGGAGGTACTTTTGAAACGCAACTTTCTGCGGTTTTTGGCCGATCAATCCGGGGCCACTGCCATCGAATACGGCCTGATCGCCGCGGGCATCAGCCTCGCCATTATCGCCGCCGTGAATGGTCTCGGCAGCACGCTCAACAATTCCTACACCTCGATCAATACTTCACTGAAATAGCCAATTCGCGCTTCGGGGGGGGACGGGCGAAGGCTCCGGCTTCGGCTGGGGCCTTTGTCATTTCCGGAATCGGTGGGCCGCGATAGGTTGCGCGGATGCACATCGTACCAATCCTGCAATTGATGGCGCTGCTGACGCTGGCGAACGGTGCGCCGGTGGTCGCCAAGAAGATCCTCGGCAGCCGTTTCGCGCTTCCGCTGGACTTCGGCGTGGCGTTCTTCGACGGGCGGCCCGTGTTCGGGCCTTCGAAGACGTTCCGCGGGATTTTGGTCGCGGTGCTCGCTGCCGCGGCGGGCGCGCCACTGATCGGTCTTGATCCCATGATCGGGCTGACCGTGGCGGGCGCGGCGATGGCGGGCGATCTGTTCTCCAGTTTCGTCAAGCGCCGTCTCAACCGGCCGCCGAGCAGCCAGGCGCTCGGGCTGGATCAGATCCCCGAATCTCTGCTGCCGATGCTGGCATGCCGCGACGCGCTGTCGCTGACGGCGATCGACATCACGCTTGGGGTCGCCATCTTTTTCGCCGGCGAACTGGTGCTGTCCCGCCTGCTGTTCCGCGCCCACCTGCGCGACGAACCGTACTAGACTTCGATCAGCCGCAGCGCAGGCAATGCAGGGTGATTTCGGGCGGACAGTTGAGGCGCACGGGAACGACGCTCGTCCCCGCCCCCACCGATGTGTAGCCGGTCATCCCGTGATACTGCCAGGCGCCCGCTCCCATCCGTCTCGGCAGCGCCGCCTCCAGCATAATAGGGATCGACCCGGGCAGGCAGAGCTGGCCGCCATGGGTATGGCCGCTCAGCATCAGCCTGAAATGCGCGTGCGCCGCCTGGCGGTAGATCTCGGGCGTGTGCGACAGCAGGATCGAGAACGCACCCTCCGGTATCTCCGCCACCGTCTTTTCGATGTTGTCCATCCGGTAGAAGTGCGCATCGTCGACGCCGGCGAGGAAGATGCGCTGGTCGTCGCGCGCGATCGGCTCGCACTCGTTGAGCAGCATTCGTATTCCCATGGCTTCCAGCGCGGGCACCATCCGGATGGTATCGTGGTTGCCCAGCACGCCGTAGACCGGTCCCTTGAGGCGGTTTCGCACCCGCCCGACACCGTCCAGCGCCGCCTCGAACGGCCCAAACGTCTCGCCGCGATAGTCGCCGGTCAGGACGCAGATGTCGTAACGCAGCTCGCCGACGAGCTCATACACCCGCTGCATCGCCGCCTCGCTGAGGTCCACGTGCAGGTCACTGAGGTGCAGGATGGTGAAGCCATCGAAGCGCGGCGGCAGATCCTTGAAGACGATGTCGTTGTGCCTGACGGTCACGCGTTCGGCATTGCGGCGCGCCCGCCAGTAGAGACCGCTCAGCCTCAGCCCGTTCCGAATGATCGATCGGGCGGAATACCAGTTTTCCAGATGGAAGAAGGTCAGGCCCTGGCCGAAGATCTGGGCTTCGTGATCGGTCTCGATGCCCAGGCGCTGCCTCGCGTGCAACCGCCCGAGGCGCTGCTCCAGCTTGGCCAGAATATCCTCATCCATTGAACCAATTCCCCGGAAATTCGTTTGTTGTTGTACCCGGCATCTGGCGTGCCGGGAACCGTGTCCGGCGCCTGTCGGACGAGACGATCGGAGAGCTCAGGAGTTGCCCGTTCGAATTCGAAGCGAATGCGCCAAATTGGCGCGTCGGTTGACATAAATCAATGACATCCGCCGGGTAACGGCCTCGCCTTCGATCAGTCAGCAACCATAGCTGTCATATGCAAGAAACCAACGCGGAGTGAAGACGAACACAGCAACAGGAGGGATTGTCATGTCGGCGCCCAAAATTGCGACCCTGCTGGCGATAGCAGGAACGTTCGGCCTGATCGTATCGGTCATGCTGGGCACCCTCACCGGAGCGGATTATCTGCTTGACGCATCCTTTGTCTGCCTCGTGCTTGCCGGTGTCATCATGATGTTGCACGTGATACTCGGGCTCTGGACCGATTTCACCCGGTCGGCATAGCGCGATCGACGGACACCAGGAGCGTGCCGGCAAACCGGTTTACTGCCGCAGCACGGGATGGTCGTTGAGCACGTCTTCCCGGATCGAAACGGCGCCGATCGCGCGCAGCAATATCCGCGCCGTCTTCAAATCGTTGGCCATCACGCACAGGCTGACGATCTGCCGGACCGAAGAATCGCGCAGGAGGTCATCGGCGATTTTCATGGCGATTTCCATCGCGGTTCTGGCGGCGCGTTCATAGCGCTCGGTCTCGGGATTCTTCTCGGCCGCGCCGGCTGCTTTCTCGGCGCTCCCGGTCGCGGACCGGCAGATTTCGCGGATCCTGTGCGCGGCCTCGATGTCGCCGACCGGCCACTGGATTTCCTCGTCCCAGATATCCTTGCGTTCGCTTCTCCTGAACTTCCACATCGCCCATGCCTTGAATACGCAAGAAGCACAGATTGCCGTGGTGGGGGCCGCGCAGGTTGCGTCGCTACGGGCTCTGCACCGCCGGCAGGATCTTTCCGGGATTGAAAATGTTCTGGGGATCGAGCGCCTGCTTGACCGCCCGCATCGCATCGATAGCCTCGGAGCCGAGTTCCGCCTTGAGGTATTTCTGCTTGCCCTGCCCGATGCCGTGCTCGCCGGTGCAGGTGCCGCCCATCGCCTGGGCGCGCTCGACCAGGCGATGCATGAATTCCTCGCCGCGGGCCATTTCGTCGCGGTCGTCGACGTCGCACAACAGCGAACAGTGGAAGTTGCCGTCGCCGACATGGCCGACGATCGGCGACTGCAGCTTCAGGCGCTTCAGATCGGCCTCGGTCTCGGTGACACAGTCGGCCAGCCGCGAGATCGGCACGCAGACGTCGGTCGCCACCACGCCGGCGCCGGGGCGGAGCGCCTTCACCGACCAATAGGCGTCATGCCGCGCCTGCCACAATTTGGTGCGGTCCTCGGGCCGCGTGGTCCAGGTGAAGTCGCCGCCGCCGCATTCC
>JBAUUA010000664.1:0-3056 GCA_049582465.1 Bradyrhizobium sp.
GGTGAGATCGGTGGTGTACCGCCCGATGCTGCCAAGTCCCTGGCCGCCTTCCGAAACCGTGTTTTGCCACAATCCGCCCTCGAGCGCGCGCGTGGCGTCATTGAAGGTCAAGCCAAGGTCCGAGAACGCGGGCGCGGCGGGCGCCGGGGGACCGGGATCCACGGGCGGCACCGGCGGTGCGGGAGTGCCCGGATCCATTTGACCACCGTTACCAGCGTGTTGGTGATGGAAACCGTGTGTGATGCGCGCCATTTTCGTCCCCTGTTGTTGTATCGAGTTGCACGGCGGCCAGCCCAAGTGGTGCACTCGGGTGGGTTGCTGCGAGATGTGAAGAATTATTTAGCTTCGTGGCGGCTTTCAGCCGACACCGGGGCCAATGCGCGGGAGAAGCAAGGTGATAGGCGGACGAAACCGTGACGCCTAACGCGCTTTGCGCGAGCCTCGTCCGCCCGCAGCGAAAATTATGAAAGCGTTGCCGATGCTTGCTGCGAAAATCCCGTAAACTCCCGGATCGTACGCAAATTTTGCGCTGCCGACCGTGACGAAATCGTCCGGATAAGGTCCGGATAAGTATGACACCGGGGCCGTCATTTTATTTCAGCGCCATCCATAACGCCCGCCGCGGTCGCATTCTTGCCGAAAAATGGTCGGTATCAGCCGTCAAGGAGAATTGATCGCGCAGATCGCGACACCAGCCAGAAGGGCGCAGTGTATGAGTATCGCTCACGGTCACGCACAGGCGACCTTTCCGTCCCGCGCGATTTCGAATCTCAGGTCGACACTTCAATCCGATGATCCGGTGGCGCTGGGATTGCGCGAGAGCGCGCGGCGCATGGTCGGTATTGCCGTCTTCAGCGGCGTCATCAATATCCTGATGCTGTCGGGCTCACTTTATATGCTGCAGGTGTATGACCGGGTGATTCCGAGCCGCAACACCGCGACCCTGCTCGGCCTCTCGCTGATGGTGCTGTTCGCCTATCTCGTGCAGGGATATTTCGACGCGCTGCGTACGCGCATGCTGTGCCGGGTCGCGACGCTGTTCGACGCCGGCCTGCAGCAGGCGATCCACACCGCGCTCGCGACGCTGCCGCTTCGCGGCGTGAAGCCGATGCTGATGCAGCAACCGCTGCGCGATCTGGACCAGGTGCGCGGCTTCATGTCGAGCATGGGGCCGACCGCGTTCCTCGACATGCCCTGGATTCCGATCTTCCTCGTTGCATTGTTTCTGTTTCATCCGGCGATCGGCATGACGGCGGTGCTCGGTACCGCGGCGATCATTGCCATGACGTTGTTGACCGAGCGGATGTCGCGCGGCGCAGCCAAGGCCGCGATGGATTCCAGCGCCCAGCGTCAGGTGCTGGCGGATGCGACCCTGCGCAATGCGGAAGTGATTCGCGCGCTCGGCATGACCGATCGATTCACCGCGCGCTGGTCGCAGGCCAATGAACGCTATTTGCGGGAAAATATCCGCGCCACCGACGTTTATGCCAACCTCGGCTCCAGTGCGAAAGTGCTGCGCTATGTGCTGCAATCCGGCATGCTGGGGATCGGCGCCTATCTCGTCGTCGCCGACAGGGCGTCGGGCGGCATCATGATCGCGTCGTCGATCATGATGGGCCGCGCGCTCGCGCCCGTGGAAATCGCGCTCGGCACCTGGAAGCAGCTGGTCGCCGCGCGTCAGGGCATCACGCGGCTGCGTGAAATCTGCAAGGCCACCGCCGCGCCGCCGCCGCCGCCGGTGGTGCTGCCGCGCCCCTGCCGCGAGCTTTCGGTGCAGGAACTTGCCGTTTCCGCACCGGGGTCGACCAGGCCCATCGTCTCGAACATTTCGTTTTCGCTCAAGGCCGGCATGGGATTGGCGCTGCTCGGCGCCAGCGCATCGGGCAAGACGTCGCTCTCCAAGGCGCTGGTCGGAATCTGGCCGGCGCAGAATGGCGTGGTGCGGCTCGACGGCGCCGCGCTCGATCAATGGCGAAACGAGGATCTCGGCCGCTATATCGGCTATCTGCCGCAGGACGTGGCCTTGTTCGACGGCACCGTCGCCGAGAACATCTGCCGCTTCGACGAGAATGCCCCCTCGGACACAATCCTGCGGGCCGCGCAGATCGCGGGCGTGCATGACATCATCCTGCGGCTGCCTGAGGGCTATTCGACACGGATCGGCGAGGGCGGCATGTCGCTGTCGGCGGGTCAGCGGCAGCGAATTGGGCTTGCGCGCGCAGTGTTCGGCGATCCGTTCCTGGTCGTGCTCGATGAGCCGAATGCCAATCTCGATGCCGACGGCGAGAACGCCTTGACCCGCGCCATTCAGATCCTGCGCTACAACAAATGCATCGTCATCGTCATCTCGCATCGCCCGAGCGCGCTCGCCGCCCTGAATATGGCGATGGTGCTCTATGACGGCAAGTCGATCGCGTTCGGCCCATGCGAAGAGATATTCGCCCGCGTGCGCACGGCGACGGGGCAATCCACGGCGGTAAGAGAGCCTGCAGTCGCGCGAGAGCCTGCGGCAGCAAGACAGCCGACGGCAGCAAGACAGCCTGCGGCGGCAAGACAGCCGGAGCCGCCGGACCTGAAAATGGTGCGCCGGGCGCCGGTCGTGGAGAGCGTTGAGCCATGATGAGACGGGGAGACGGCATGCCGCATGACGGCCGACGCGCGCCGCGCTGGGAACGCGAGTCCCGTGACGACGCGGTTGGGCCGCAGGGCGCGGCATTGATTCTCGAGTTGCAGCGGCTGCGGCAGGCGTTCGAGCTGGAGGACGGCGATGCGCCGCACGCGCCCCAAGCGCGTCGTCCGGCCCGCGAGGAGCCACCTGCTGCTTCCCAAGCGCGAACGCGTGAGCCGAAGCGGCAACGCCGGGGAAAGATGGGCCGGGCCTTCGACATCTGCCTGGAACAATTGGGACTAACCGCTACCGCCCCGGCCGCGCGCAGAAGCGAAAATGCACCCGAACCGCCGGCAGCCCCGACCTGGCGCAGGAGCGAACCCGCGTCCGAGCCGGCTTTCGTCCGGAGCTGGCGCAGAAGCGAGCCTTTATCCGAGCCGGTTGCCGC
>JBAUUA010000665.1:0-2145 GCA_049582465.1 Bradyrhizobium sp.
CAACTTTCCCTCCTGTTCTAAGCTTTTTGCTTTCTTCTTTTTGTGAGTGCGGCGCCGTCCCTCCCAGCGCAGCCTCGACGTTCCTTACCATCGCCACGAGACGAGGTCCAATATCGTTGCGCAGCCGGTCTTCCGTAAAGCGGAATGCCGGCGCGCCGCAGTTAAACGCATAAGGACCGGTTCCGTCATTAAGCTTTAGGGCTACGCCGACCGCATGGATGTCGTCGTGCCATTCGCCCGCCGAGATCGCGAAGCCGAGCTTGGCGACGGTCTCGCCGGCGCGTTCGATGCCGTCGCGCATCCGCGGCCAGCGGCTGCCGTAATGCTCGCGCAGTTCGCGCAATAAAGCGGCACGTTCGTCCGGCAGCAGCGCCCAGATATAGGCGCGCCCCATCGCGGTGGTTGCAATCGGCACCCGCGAGCCGACGTCCAGTTGAACCCCGAGCGTCATGCCGCGGCTCTGGCCGAAATAGATCATGCTGGTGCGGTCGCGGCCGCCGACCGCCACCGCGCCGCCGGTCGCGCGCATCACTTCCTCGCGAAAGGGTTCGGACAAATGCCGAACGCCGAGATTGGCGAGCGCGGCATAGCCGAGCGCCATCGCCGCCGGCGCCAACTGATATTTCTCGAAACGCGGAACGGGTGTAAGGTAACCGAGCTTGGTCAGGGTATAAGTGAGCCTGGAGACCGTCGGCTTGGGCAGATTGGTGCGGGCCGCGATCTCCTGATTGCCGAGAAGCCCGTCATTGGGCCGGAATGCGCGCAACACATCGAGGCCGCGGGAGAGCGCGACGACGAAGCTGCGATCGGTCGCCACCTTCTTGCCTGGACGTTTCATGGCCTGCTGCTGCGCGGTCCGCGTTGACAAGGCACGTGCTTCAAAATAACCCTCCGTGTCAAGATGTGGAATTAAATTCCGCTATGCGAAATAGCCTATAAACGCAAGCCAGCAGCCGATTCAAGAACAACGCAACGAAGCCGCGGTATTTAGGGAGAGTCTCGTGAACGAAGTCGTAAAGCTCGAGCGTCATGACGTCATCGCCATCGTCACGGTCAACAGCCCTCCCGTCAACGCGCTCAGCGCCGCCGTGCGCGGCGGCATCCTGGAGTGCATGCAGAGCGCGATCGCCGACGCGGAAGTGAAGGCGATCGTCTTGACCTGCGCCGGCCGCACCTTCATCGCTGGCGCCGACATCACCGAATTCGGCAAGCCGCCGAAGCCGCCGGGCCTTGCCGAAGTGCTGAACCTGATGGAGAGCTCGCCGAAGCCGATCGTCGCCGCCATTCACGGCACCGCGCTCGGCGGCGGTCTCGAAGTCGCTCTTGCCTGTCATTTCCGGGTCGCGACCAAAGAGGCAAAACTCGGCCTGCCCGAAGTGAAGCTCGGCCTGCTGCCGGGCGCCGGCGGTACCCAGCGGCTGCCGCGCGCGGTCGGTCCCGAGCTTGCGGTCAAGATGATCGTCGGCGGCGACCCGATCGGCGCGCAAGAGGCGCTCAAGAACGGCCTGATCGAGGAAATCGTCGAAGGTCCGGCTTCGGGCGGCGAGGCCTTTGCCCGCAAGGTGCTGGCCGAGAAGCGCCCGTTGCGCAAATTGCGCGACGACGATTCCAAGCTTGCCGCCGCCAAGGCCGACCGCTCGATCTTCACCAACGCGGTCGCCGCGTTGACCAAGAAGGCACGCGGGCTGGAAGCCCCGTTCGCGGCCGCCGACGCTGTCGGCGCCGCGATCGACCTGCCGTTCGATGAAGGGCTGGAGAAGGAGCGCGAAGGCTTCCTCAAACTGATGGCCAGCGACCAGTCGAAGGCGCAGCGCTATGCCTTCTTCAGCGAGCGCGAGGCGGCCAAGATCGCCGGCGTCCCCGAGGGAACCAAGCCGCGCAATGTCGAGCGCGTCGCCATCATCGGCGCCGGCACCATGGGCGGCGGCATCGCGATGTCGTTCGCCAATGCCGGTATCCCGGTCACGCTGATCGAGACCGGCGAAGAGCAGCTCAAGCGCGGCATGGGCGTGATGCAGAAGAACTACGAGGCGACCGCCGCGCGCGGCGGCATTCCGGCCGACGCGCCCGCCAAGCGCATGGGCCTGATCACCGGCGTGGTCGGGCTGGAGAACGTCAAGGGCGCTGACCTGATCATCGAAGCCG
>JBAUUA010000666.1:0-4206 GCA_049582465.1 Bradyrhizobium sp.
TGCTTGTCCCCCGCATCAGCGATACCCCGCCTCGGTGAGGGCCTTGTTGCAGTTGATGGTCATGCCGCGCGGTCCCGCCAGCACGCAGGCCAGCGCCTGGGCGCGATCGCCCTTGACGCTGGCGCAATATTTGTTGACGTCGCGCTCGCAGAGTTTGGTGACGGCGGCGCGCGCCGCGACGCGCTTCTGGATGGCGTCGAAGGCCTGGCCGTAGACGCTCTTGCACTGGGGCGACAGCACATCCTGATTGCGCGACAGGCAATCCTTGAGGCGAACAGTGTCGAGGTTGACGCCGCGGCAATTGTCGACGATGTCCTTGGCGCAACTGGTGCCCAGCATGGCCGCGGCATCCTCGAATTTCATCGTCTCCGCCGAAGCGGATGACCAGACTGCAACCAAAACGAGAGGCAATAGCGCGCGGACGGGGCTCATGGTTCATCTCACATGAATTGGCCGCCCGCGGTCAAGCCGCAGCGGCGAAAAGCAGCACGGCAAGCGGGATGTGTCCCCAACCAATGCCGCAGTGCAGCGTCTGGAGCCTCGTCGGGAGCCCGACGTCCTACAATCCGTGGATCAGCCCGGCGTCGATCAGGAGGCGGTTGAAGCGGCGGGCCTCGGCGCCGTCCTTGCAGGCATAGAACACGCCCTTGCAGCGGAGCATGATGTTCTTCTGCTCCTCGAACGACGGATCGAGCGGAATGCCGGCGGCTTCCTGGATCACCAGCGGCAGATAGGCCCCGTCGATCGTATCCATCACGGCGGGGCTTTCGACCGGCTCGAAATTGATCGCATCGATTGCATAATAGGTCGCGTAATAGCGCGGGTCGTATTCCTCCAGCTTCTTGCCGATGCCGGCTTCGTCGAGGCCGGGATCGAGAAGGTGCGGCGAGAATTCCGGCTGATGATCGCCGTAGCGCACGATCAGGAACGGCTGCCCGGGAAACTTCTTCTTCAGCCCCGCGATGAAGCCACGGTAATCCTCGGCGCTCATCGCCTGCCGGCGCAGATATTCGTCGACCACCGGCTCGTTGCCGGGCTTGCGCCATGCCGGCATCAGGTCCGGACGAAACCGTGTCTCCCATGGGAAGTGGTTGGCGGCGAGATAGACGAACATGAACAGCGGCGTCGCCGGCGGCTGCTGCGCCATCAGCCCCAGGGCCTTGTCATAGAAGAAGCCGTCGGGCTCGACGTCCTTGGCGCCGAGATCGCGCGCATCATGGAAGTGCTCGATGCCGGTGGTCAACTGGAAACTGCGCGCGCTCATGAAGGCGCCGAAGGCCGGATACAGCGAGATCGTCTCGTAGCCGCAGCGGCGCAACGCCAGCGGCAGGCCACGCTCGACGCGGCCAGATGCGATGCGGGTCACGAAATAGGCGAACCGGCCGAACGAACGCGACGACAGGCCGGCGAGCACGTTGTATTCGGTGAACCAGCTCGGCCCGCCATTGCTCTCGGCCAGGAACTTGCGCTCCTTGCCGTCGAACGACTTGAACTGGCTGCCATAGCCTTGCGGCACCTTGATGCCGCTGGCCGCGCGAATATCGAAACTGGATTCATCATGGATCATGACGATGTTCGGCCGCAGGCCCTTGGGATGGCAGGAATCCAAGAGCGGCACCTTGAGCCGTTCGGTCGCGGCCGCGTCCTTTTCCATGAAGCCGTAATGGATGAAATCCGACACCGCGGTGACGCCGGAGCGGGCGAATTTCGACAGGTAGCCGTCGTCGTAATAGCCGCGCCAGGCTTCATCGGGCCATTCGATGGAATATCCCACCAGCGCGGCAAGACAGGCGAGCTTGCAGGCCAGAGCCGGCAGCCGGCGGACCCGGAACGGATCGAGCCACCAGAGCGCGTACATCAGGGGCAGGATGAGCAGGCCGGCGCCAATGACCGACCAGCGCAGGTTGGGAAAGATCGTGAACAGGAACGAAGCGGTATCGCGGTCGATCACCATCAGGTCGACGAAGTTCGCGGTCATCTGCACGATGTCGTGCTTGAGCCGCGACAGCAGCACCAGAACCACCACCAGCGTCAGCGACAGCGCGCCCGACAGCGCCGGACGCCGCAGCAGCGCGATCCAGAAGAAGTTCAGTATCCCCCAGGACAAGAGAAAGCCCGTGCGCGAGCCGAAGTCGGTTTCGGTCTGCAGCATGACGGCCAGCCCCGCCAGCTGGGGCGCGGCGACCGCCAGCAGCCGCCAGATACCGATCGAGGCAAGGCCCGCAGCGGCGACGTCGCCGGAGGGAGCTGGATTTGGCGCGGGCGCGATCGGCAAGATGCGGACTTAACCCGGCGCTGCCCTTGTGCCTGGGCTGGCTGTGACCAGGAGGCGGACGGCGCAGCCGGAACCTGCGCCGCGTCATAAAACCGTAATGGAACTGTCATGATGGTGCAACAGAAGCGCCATCAGACCTTTCTCCTAGAGGCCGGTTCGCTCGCAAGCCGAACCGCGGGGGCAATCAGGCCGGCCCGGGATGCCGGGCGATGCCCTCGATGAAGAGGTCGAGGATCGCCTCGGCGCTGCGTTCGACGTCCGCGGCCGCGACGCCCCAGCGCGGCAGATGGCCGTCGATGTTCATGCGGGCAAAGCCATAGACCAGCGCGCGGCCGGCAAGCTGCACCTGCTTCAGATCGACGCTCCGCAACTGCCCCGCCGCAGAGGCGTCCGCCAGCAAGCGCCCGGTCAGGCCGATCAGTTCGGCATTGTCGCGCGACAGTTCAGCCGCCTGGTCGTGGTCGAAATACCGGCCGCTGGAGATGATCTCGAAATGCGCGGGGTTGCGCATCGCCCAGCGCAGATAGGCGAGCCCGAGCTTGCGAAACCGCGCCAAGGGATCGCCGGCCGGGGCTTCCGCGAGCGCGGCATCGATCTCGGCCCGGAAGCGCCGCTGCGCTTCCTCGGCCACCGCCGTCATCAGCGCGTCGCGGCTTTCGAAATGCCGGAACGGCGCCCCCGGCGAGACGCCGGCGCGGCGGGCGGCCTCGCGGACGCTGACCGCCCCGGCGCCGCCCTCCTCGGCGAGGAGGATCGCCGCATCGATCAGGCCGCGCCGGAGGTCGCCATGATGATAGGGCTTTCGTGGTGGCGACAGGCGGCGGGCGGGCTGGCGCTTGAGGGCGGGCTTTCGCTTCGGGCTCGGCTTGGCGGCGGCTTTCATGGCCCTTCAATACCATCACCCGATCGTGAATGTAAGCACCGATTACACGGATTGACGGGAACGGCGCGGCTGGATGTAACTGATGATCACATTTAACAAGGGAGCCCATGATGCCGCAGCGACGTCAAAACTGGTTCGAGGGCTGGCGGCTGTTCGCCGTGCTGACGCTGGTGCTCGCCGGCCTGTGCCTGTGGATCGCGGGCATGCGGCACTTCGAGACCGACGGCGTGCGCATGGTGATCCGCTTCACCGCGCGAAGCTCGCTGTTGTTCTTCTGCCTCGCCTTCAGCGCCGGCGCACTGGCCCGGCTGTGGCCCAATGGCTGGACGCGATGGCAGCGCCGCAACCGGCGCTTCCTCGGCGTCACCTTCGCGGCGTCGCACGGCATGCACGCGATCGCGATTGCCTGTTTCGCGGCGATGGATCCCACAGGCTTCATGGCCGCCACGTCGGCCGCCTCCTATCTGTTCGGCGGTATCGGCTATGCCTTCATCGTTGCGATGACCGCGACCTCGTTCGACCGCACGGCGCACGCGATCGGCCCGCGCGCCTTCCGCATCCTGCATCTCACAGGCGGCTATTACCTCTGGTTCCAGTTCATGGTTTCCTTCGGCAAGCGGATCCCGGGCATGCCGCTCTACGCGCTGTTCCTGGTCCCGCTGTTGCTGGTGATGGCGCTGCGCATGATCGCGATGGCCTCGGCGCGGACGCCGCGGACGGCCGACATGACCCGCTACTGATGGCCGAGGCCTTCGACCTCGCGGGCGCGCGCCTCGGTCATGCTGCGCATGCATTCGCCGGCATCGATGCGGGCGATGGTGCCCTCACCCAGGCCGTAATACAGGCAATTGGCGTCGCGATACTGAATCCACAGCCGCTGCGCCGCACGGAGTTGGTCATGCTGCTGCGGCACCGTGTCCTTCAGCGCCTGCTGATAGGCGATGGTCATCCGCTTGTCCCATTGCGCGGTCTTGGCCTTGAGACACTCGACCATCTCGTAGGTATTGCCGTCGCAGGATTTTTCGGGATCGCCCTGGTCGCCGGCATG
>JBAUUA010000667.1:0-6859 GCA_049582465.1 Bradyrhizobium sp.
TTTCGGCGCTCTCCTTCTTGCCACCGGCTCTGAACCGGTGCGGCTCGATGTACCCGGCGCCGAGCTTTCGCACGTTCATTATCTTCGTACGGTTACGGACAGTCGGGTCCTTGTCTCCAAAGCCCTGGCATCGCGGCGAGCTGTGGTGATCGGCGCGAGCTTCATCGGACTTGAAGTGGCCGCATCACTTCGCGCACGGAACATCGAGGTGCACGTGGTCGGCCCCGAAAGAATTCCGATGGAGCGGATCCTTGGACCGGATGTTGGAGAGTTCATCCGCAAGCTTCATGAGGGCAATGGTGTGACGTTTCATCTTGGCACGACAGCCACGTCGATAGACGAGCAAAGCGTCACGCTGAAGAATGGAGACAAACTCCATGCCGATTTCATCGTCGTCGGCATCGGGGTACGACCGGAGACCGCGCTTGCAGCGCGAGCGGGGCTGGCCGTGGATCGTGGTGTCACCGTCGACGAGTATCTTGAGGCGAGCGCCCCGCGCATCTTTGCGGCTGGCGATATCGCACGGTGGCCAGACCGGCTTACCGGCGAGAGCATCCGGGTCGAACACTTTGTCGTCGCCGAACGCCAGGGGCAGACTGCTGCGCGCAACATTCTAGGCCAGCGCGAACGATTTGATGCCGTTCCGTTCTTCTGGACCGAGCAATATGATTTCGGCCTCGCTTACGTGGGGCATGCGGAGCAGTGGGACAAAATCGAGATCGACGGATCGTTGGATGAAAGGGACTGTACGATCAGTTACTGGCGCGCTGGAAAGAAGCTCGCAGTCGCGGTCGTCCATCGAGATCTCGAGGGACTCCGAGCGGAAGTTGAATTCGAGCGCGTTATGAGCGCAGGGAACGCGAGCGCCTTGGTTGGCTAAGTTTTGACACCGTCTGGTATGCTGAACTAGAGCCTAGCCGGAGATAAAACATGGGCATCGAGTTCGATCAACTGAAGAAACGGAGCATACGGCTTACCACCGAGCGGAGGTCGATCAATGAGGTATTGACCGCGAGTCCGACATCCGAACATCTTTCCAGTGAAACGCTCCAGAGATTAGTGGAAGTGCCGGCGGCCATTGGGGGCAGCCGCTGCGCGGAAGTTGCAGCCCATCAGCCGCATCTGGAGTCGGGCGCACAGTAGCCTGCATGCAATAAGCGCGCCCGCTGCATTTCAAGCGAGTTTCGCTGCCTAGAGTCGTAAAGATCGAGAAGACCCTCGTGGTCTAAGAGTTCAAAGTCGGCAATCACGTAACCTGGAACTCAGAAACGGGATAAGTCAGCAGCATGATCATCATCGTCCACACTAGCGACGTTGATTAGGGAGAGTGTATGCATCATACGAGAAGGGACGATCTCCAATGCAAAATCAGAAGCGACAAGGCTGATCACGTTGCAATGCGACAAGGTCGCTGCGCTGAAGAAAATGAGCGATTAAGCCTACGTACTGTGCGGAGCGACGCAAATGAGCAAGAGCATTACCGCAGCTAATGTTCGGTTGAAGCGAGCATACGAACCTCCCGCTCGCAGCGACGGCGCCCGGATATTGATCGACCGGCTTTGGCCCCGCGGCGTGACGAAGAAGTCGGCGGCCATCGATGAATGGTTAAAGGACATCGCGCCCAGCACCGCGCTGCGACAATGGTTCGGACACGATCCGGCTCGTTGGCAGGAGTTCCGACGCCGTTATGAAGGCGAAGTGCGTCAGAATCCTGAGCATCTCGGCAGCCTACGCGCCCGAGCACGGAGGGGGCCAATTACGCTCGTATTCTCGGCCCATGACGAGGTTCATAACGACGCCGTTGTTCTACGACAATTGCTGTTGGGGAGAAAGGTGAAAAGAAGCCTCAAAGCCGGTCGCCGGTAACCCAACGCTCCGGCAGGCAGCAGTTGGTCTCCGCACCCGTCGTCTTGCTCATTGCCCGCGGCGAGATGACTTTTGATGGAGAGCCGCACGGTGCTTTACGTCGATATCCCAACTTCCGCCGATATCTTATTCGGCTAATCCTGGCGGTCACCTGGATTTCTGAGCCCTGGATACAAAATGCCTCGGCGCCGTCCTCGAGAAACCCGACCGATGTGCCAGGAGCCGAGGAGTGTAGATTGGGTCGACTTCGGCTCGCCCGTGCGCCGGATTGCGCCGTTTCAGCACCACGACCTCAAATCCCTGGGCGCCGCCGTCGGGCAACACATAGAAGCAGAGGTCGATCGTGCCGTGGGCGGCCATAATTCGGTCCTTGATGCCGTTGAATCGGCAACAGTCGGCGTGGTCGATATGGACATGGCTCGGAGGACAGCATCGAATCTCGACGAGCGGAACGAGAATGCATGGCGGTGCGGCCGCTTGTCTTCGCCTGTCTTGAGACTGTTCGCCGCTTAAGGTGTTAACGGATGTCCGTCGTTTGGCGTCGAGGTGGTGCTGCAGCATCCGCCGGTGCCCACCGCCGATGGGGAGCCTTTACGGTGATCGTCGCTTAGACGCGGCTACACTGGCCCGGACAGCGGGCATCGCAGCGTCCGACGCAGTCGCCCAGCTCGAGAGCCTGGCGGATTGTGCAGGGTGCATCAGTGGCGGCTCTTTGCCGGCACTGCGCAAACGCCAATGTACAGAAAGGTAAAACGCGGCGAGGCCTCTAAAAGGTTGGAATGGCAGGAGCGCAAGCTCCAACTCCGTTGACGTGAGACGGCGTCCTGCTGCGAAGTAATGTCCGACGACGCGCCGCAAACCAGCGTCGCTGGATGGTAGACTGTCGGGCCGACCGAAGCCTCGTGCCAGGATATATTGCGAAGACCATTCCCCGAATCCGCGGTTACTCATCAAGACTCGTGATATTTGCTGGTCGGAGTGTGAGGCCAGAGCCTCGAACTCCAGTCCGCCTCGCATCGCGGCGCACGCCAAGCCCTTGAGATACTGCGCCTTCCGAAGTGAGAGCCCGCATACTGTAAGCTCACGGAGCTTGGCCGCTGCGATCGTACGCGGTGATGGGAATATCCGCAGTCCATTGAACGGCGTTCCGAAACGCTTCACCAAACGGGTGCGGATGTGAAACGCGGCAGCAAGCGAAAGTTGCTGTTCGGTGATGGCAATAGCGGCCATCTCGAACAATGTAGCCGGTGGAAGCGGTTTCAAACCTGTGAGAGTTGTGGTTACGGGACCCATGATATGGTGTGATGCGACCTGCTTATAGAAGGGCCGCAGGTCGAGATCCCAAGATATCAGCCATTTTGCGATCGTCCGTAGACGATTCAGATCAATGGCGGGCGATGCCGACGCTGTGATCAGCGACGACTTCGTTGAAGATTGACGAATATCGATTATCGTGGCGCCGGGAGGGAGGAGTACGGGTGCCCGAAGGACTATGGCTGGTGGTCCGATGGCAGGAAAAAAGCTTGCGGCGGCCTGCAGCGAAAGGGGCAGATCAAAAGGTCCCTTAGTATTGAGGATGACAGACGTGCGCAGTTTCGTGGACCTGTTATTCGAAACGGCGGATCTATGCACGCTCCCTCCTTTAGGAACGGCCTCTGGACATCGACGAGACCCTTTCTCCAGATCAAATTGGTGGCGGATGTTAATAGTGCACAAGCTGCTTCGCTGCCTTTTAGCGACAACTTTCGCTGCATCGGCGAGCCGCTTCGTTCGATTGTTCATGATTGACCAAGTCAGCTTGAACCCAGCCCTCTTTTCCTCATCGGCTGTACCAGTTTTTTCGAAAAGCAGGCAAACGAATTTGATTGAAGGTTGTCCGCAGATATTATGTTATGAAACATGGACATCCAGCTTGCCAGGACCTCTTGGAGATCGTCTCTACCGGAAGCCTCATTAAAGCGGCCGAACGGTTGCATGCCGCCCAAACAACCGTCCGCGCAAGGTCAAACTGCGCCTCCTCCGCGACATGGGGAGGGAGGTCGATCGGGAGATTAGACCGCCGACGCTTGCTGGAATTCAACTGCGTTGCGAGGCATCACTTCTGGTCGTTCGTCGTTTCCTGGCCCGGCCCGGTTAACTTCGAAGTTGCGACGTCGTCATGACCGCTGCGGCTGCTATAGAACTTGAGCGTTCTAAAATAGATCGAAGATGCCGGTGAATTGATGCCGGTGAATTCGCCACGATCAAAGCCACAGCCACGGCCAAGATCAAAATCAAGCCGTCGCCAGCTTCGCTGATAAAAAGTTGGCGCAGTACTGAAATAGGCTTTCGATTTTGGTTAAGATGATTGCGCGTGACGTTACCAAGTGACAGATGTGGCGACAATCCGCAATATGCGAGCTGCCCCGCCGATGGCAAATTCTCAGCGCCGGCCACGGCGGTCCATTGAACGCGAGCCCTTCGAAATTGTCCTGCTCGTGCTTAAAATCTCCTCCTATGGCGGGCAGGTCGCGTTTCCGGGGACTTCAATGTACCATACCATCAAAAGGCTTCGTAGGATCTGTCGCCAGGAAGCCGCATCGTTCGTGATCGGCATGACGACCGTTGAGCCCCAGCGGCGTGGTGACCTATCTGTGCGAGCGCCCAGTAGGTCCGATCATTTTCGGGCAGCCGCGCGGCACCGGCCGGAGCGACAAGAGGGTGTTCTGCGCTTACCAATTTTTGCTGCGGGCTTGATTGTCAACAGTCTTGCTTTCGCTGAGCCAAATTTACAAACCCGGCAAAGCATTCGAGACGTGGTCTTATGTCTGAAGCTGGCGGCGCAACGGTTGGACGACCAGCGCTCTGAGGCGACGTCGGTGGCCGACAGGATTGTTGGGTCCTGCAATTCGGAGATCAATCGATCGATTGCGGCCGGCGCGCAAGGCATGACCTTTGAGCAGTACGAGACGTTCCGGGAGCGAACGAATGCCTTTTGGCTCAAGATGGCTACCGAAGCCGTGCTGAGTGAACGGGCCGCGCAAGGTAACTCTCGGTGAGCGAGCAGTCTCCCCAAGTTTATTGTCTATCGAGCTTAGTCAGCCTCGGGCTTGTTCGCTGGCGACGCCAAGCTGCCCGCCGGTTATCCGGTCATCGAAGTTGACGACGGTCAGAATTGTGAAAGCGCCAGACACCAAGACCGGCCGGCTATGGGCCTATGCCGCCGATGACCCTCCCGGATCCACCGGACGTTGCCTATGTCTACGCGCCCGATCGCAAAGCCGAGCGGCCCTCGATGATACGGCATGGGGTGCCGCCAGCGATGTGGTCTCGAAGTTCGTCTCGCCATTTGACCCTGCGGCTCAGCGGACCGAAGCTCGCAAGCTGCATTCTTCGCTTATTCGGATAACTATCTCATCGACGTGAAGTTCGGTGTCATCGTTGATGTCGAAGCCTAGCGCGCCATTTCGTCAGACCGAGGTCGGCGCGGCGAAGACTATGATCAAGAGAACCGAGGAGCGCTTCGGTCTCAGGCCGGAGCGGCTTGCGGCCGATGCGGCTTCAAACAGTCGCGGCATGAGCGCAAGAAGATCGAGATGCGCTTTGTTAGACTCTTGTGGACTCAGACGCGGTAACCGTCCAATTGGCTTCATGGACGCGCGTCACGACTGGGTGACGTATCGACCCACCTTTACGTCGCAGGCTCGCGCGTAAATTTGCGGCAGCGGGGTTAGCCATGATCGATTTTGCGTTGTCTGCGTTCGTCACTTTGCTACTGGTGGTGGACCCCGTCGGGCTCGTGCCCGCATTCCTGACAACGACAGCTGGGCTGACAGCCAGGGACAAACAGGCCATTACTGTGCGTGCACCGCTGATTGCGGCCGCAATCCTGGTGTTGCTCGCGCTCTGTGGCAACTGGCTGTTGCGCCAGCTCGGGATCGGCCTCGCTGCATTTCAGATAGCCGGTGGCCTTCTCCTGTTCGGAGTTTCCTATCGCATGATCTTTGGCGATCGACCCCATCGCGACGCCCGGGAAGCCGATAAGGCGCTCTCGGAGAATGCTTCCGATATTGCCGTTTTCCCGCTGGCAATTCCCTTGATGGCTGGTCCCGGCGCGACCGCAACGACGTTGCTGCTTTCGAGCGCGGCCTCGGGAACAACAATGTTGATCGTTCTGATCGTCAACATCCTCCTAGTATGTCTGCTTTGCATGCTCTGCTTCGCCTTCTCAACTTTCATAGGGCGAACGCTGGGCAGAACGGCAAACGCCGTACTTTCGCGACTACTCGGGATCCTGCTTGCGGCTTACTCAGTTCAGTTTGTCCTGAACGGGATCGCGGCCGTCCGGGCGGGCGACACGCACCCGTTCCAATGACGTAGCGGGAACGACTGGACAAGGTATCGAGCGCTCTCCCCAACACGGGATCATGAAGGGGTCAGCGCTGCATGCGGTCTAGAAGCCTTCCTGAACACGAGCGGACATTTCCGCAAGTTCGAGTGAGCGGCGGCGCGGCTTAAGCGGCGAGCTCCAAAATTAGGATGACATCTTAAGGTTCATAGGTCGTGGAATAGTCGGGTGCAAGGAGGTGTTCGTGCACATCCCCGGGGTCGACGGCACCGCCACGAACAGCGTGACAGTTATGTGACAATTAAGGAGGCCACAAGCGCCGGCTGTAACGAACTACTCGACATTCCGATCATCGAAAAATCCGATGCGAGAGTCAGAAAGCGAACGGAAGCTCCGACGTTAGTCAGCCATATCTTTGGTCAGCCGGGCGCGAGGCGGTTATCCGCGGCAGCACCTGACCTTTGGTGGAAGTTGGGGAATGGTTCTCGACTCCGTTTCTGCGATGCAGCATGCGCCCCGAGCTCCGAGACGCAAATCGGATTGCTGTTGATTACAGTTTCGTTTGAAAGGATGAAAAGCGCGTGAATGATGCCAATGTGAAAGTCGAAGTGAATGCCGATCCGCCGAATACGAACGGCCATGCTAACGAAAAGCACGGCTTTGACA
>JBAUUA010000668.1:0-2854 GCA_049582465.1 Bradyrhizobium sp.
CAGGCTCTTGATGTCGACGCCAGCGGTCGGGCCAATCGTCTCGCTGACCTTTGCCTGCGCGGTCGATGATCCCTCCCGCTTCACCTCATCGAAGCAGGCCGGGCCGCATTTCGGGTTGACGCCGAAAAAGTATCAGTCCGGCGTGTAGCGCGACAATCTTGATGAGAAGAGCGCGACAATCTGGATGAGAATTTGGTGTCGCGGCGGTGGTGATGATCGCGGCAAAGAATGGTGCACGCAAGCGGAAGTTTTGATTGTCGCGGCGCGTCAATCAGCGCTGATATTGGCGGGCGTGGCATATGACGCTGGCCGACCTGGCCCGCGCTTTCGCTCCACGGCCTCGCGCCGCCGGTAGCTCTCGACATTCATCTCGAAGATTGTGGCGTGATGGACGAGGCGATCGATCGCGGCGAGCGTCATTGCGGGATCGGGAAAGACCTTGCCCCATTCGCCGAACGGCTGGTTGGCGGTGACGAGCATGGACCTGCGCTCGTAGCGGGCGCTGATCAGCTCGAATAGCACGCTGGTCTCGGCCTGGTCCTTGGTGACGTAGGCGAGGTCGTCGAGGATCAGCAGGTGGAAGCGGTCGAGCCGATTGATTGCGGCTTCGAGGTCGAGTTCGCGGCGCGCGACCTGGAGCTTTTGCACCAGATCGGTCGTGCGGGTGAACAGAACCTTCCAGCCCTTCTCGACGAGGGCCAGGCCGATCGCGGAAGCCAGATGGCTCTTTCCGCCTCCGGGCGGTCCGAACAACAGCAGGTTTGCACCTTTCTCCAGCCAGGCATCACCGGCGGCGACGGCGGTGATTTGGGCTCTGGAAATCATCGGCACGGCCTCGAAGGCGAATGTATCGAGGGTCTTTCCGGGAAGAAGGCGGGCTTCGGCAAGATGCCGCTCGACGCGGCGGCGATCACGCTCGGCCAGTTCATGCTCGGCGATAGCGGTCAGAAAGCGTGCCGCGGGCCAGCCTTCCTTGTCGGCCTGCTCGGCGAATTGGGGCCACAGCAGCTTGATGGCCGGCAATCGAAGTTCGTTGAGGAGAAGGCTGAGCCGTGCGGTATCGGTTGCGTTGTTGGTGGTCATGCCGCGTCTCCCGTCAGGCTGCCGCCGAGCAGTTCCTCGTAGGCATTGAGCGGCGCGAGTTGCACGACAACGTTGGGCAGCCGCGCGGGATCGGGTGCAAACCGGCTTCTCAAGGCGGCGATCTCTGGCAACCGTTTGTCCTGCAGACAGGCGGCGAGCTGATCGGCCAGTTCGCCCTCGCAACCTCGCTCATGGGCCATGGCCAAAAGTTCGACCATGATGCGGCAGGCCTGCCGTTCCGACAGTTGTTCAAGCAGGGCATCGAAGGTTTGCCGGTAGGCCTGGCGTGGGAAGAGCTGGTCGCGATAGACAAGGTTGAGCAGCGCCATCGGCTTGCGGCGCAGCGAGTGGATGACATGCCGATAGTTGACGACCTGGTCGTGCTTGCCCGAGGGATGGGCCCGCCCGCGCGGCAGCGCCATGAGATGGGTGCCGCCGACGAAGATATCGAGCCGGTCATCGTAGAGACGTACCCTGAGCCGGTGCCCGATCAGGCGTGAGGGCACGGTGTAGAATACCTTGCGGAGCGTGAAACCGCCGGAGGATGTGACGCGCACGGTGACCTCCTCATAGTCCGACGAGCGTCGGTCCGGCAAAGCCTGCAGTTCGGCGCGCTCAATATCGATACGTTTTGCGTTGCGGGCATTTTGTCGGCTGACGATCTCATCGATGAAACAGCGATAGGTGGCGAGCGCGTCGAAATCGGCCGAGCTTCTCATCAGCAGCGCGTCCGCGATCGCGCGCTTGAGATGACCGTGGGAGCCTTCGATGGCGCCGTTCTCATGCGCGATGCCGGCATTGTTGCGGGTCGGGGTCATGCCATAGTGACGGCATAGTTCTTCGTAGCGACGGGTGAGGTCCGCTGCGGCATTTTGGTCGAGGTTGCGGAACGCCGCCGACAGGCTGTCGCTGCGATGCTCGCGGGGAGCCCCACCCAGCGACCACAGGGCGTTCTGGAGGCCTTCGGCCATGGCGACGAAACTCTCTCCGCCGAGCACCACATGGGCATGCTCGAAGCCGGAATAGGCGAGCCGGAAATGATAGAGCCGGTGGTCCAGGGGGTGGCCAGCGATCGTAATGCCGGCAGGTCCCATGTCGGTGAAATCCGACAGGCCCATCCGTCCCGGCACCTGGACCTGCCGGAAAATGACCTCCTGATCCTCGCCATGAACGGCCCGCCACGCCCGGATCCGCCGTTCCAGGGTCCGGCGAATGCCGCCTCCCAGTTCGGGGTGGCGGCGGATCATCTCCTCGAAAATGGCGATCGGTCGAAGCCCGGCGGCTGTCTGCAGCATCGGCACGACTTCGGCGTCGAAAATATCGGCGAGCGGATCGGGACGCCTGCGGCCTCGCGGCGCCTTCTGCGAAGGCAGCTTCGGATCCTTCTCGATGCGATACGCCGTGGCAATACTGATTGACGCCTTCGCCGCCGCGACGGCCGTTGGGTTAGTCTGACGGAACTTCATGTAGAGCCTCATCTGGTGATCGGTTAAGTGGCGGCCGGGCACAAAGCGATTCCTCCCAAATCGGAAAAACCACCGGCATACCCGGTCGACCGCGATCCCAGCTAAGCGCTCCCAAGGAAACGCCGCCGGAGGCTTGAAACTCCGGTCGGGCTACGCCCTCCCTGCGTTCCAAGCCTCCGGCATTCTCATCCTGATTGACGCGCCCCTCTCAGCTTCATTGTCGCGCTGCACCTTGCCGGTCTCCCGGCGCACTCCGGTCTGCCCCTAATAGCGGACCTCGGCGGACCAGCGCGGCACGTCTCAAA
>JBAUUA010000669.1:0-5690 GCA_049582465.1 Bradyrhizobium sp.
ATCAGGTGGCGTAGTCGGCGAGGCGCAGTCCTGTGAATTGCCAGCGATGATGGGGATAAAAGAAGTTGCGATAGGTGATACGGCTGTGTCCGTCCGGGGTTGCAAGCGAGGAGCCGCGCAGCACCAGTTGGTTGACCATGAACTTGCCATTGTATTCGCCGAGCGCGCCCTCGATCGCGCGATAGCCGGGGTAGGGCGAATAGGCGCTGCGGGTCCATTGCCAGACGATGCCGAAGGCGTCGTTGAGCTGGCCGGCGCGGGCCGCGACTTCCCATTCCATTTCGGTCGGCAGGTGCCTGCCGCTCCAGCGCGCGAACGCGTCCGCCTCGTAATAGCTGACATGGCAAACCGGGGCTGAGGGGTCGACCGGCTGCAGTCCGGCCAGTGTCATGACCTGCCATTGCCCGTCGATCTCGCGCCAATGACCGGGTGCCCGCCAGCCTTCGTTGCCGGCCGCGGCAAACCCGTCCATCAGCCAGAGCGTCGCGGTTTCGTAGCCGCCGTCCTTCATGAAGGCGAGCCATTCGGCATTGGTGACGAGATGGCGTGCGAGTTTCACCGGGCCGACCAGCGCGCGGTGCGCCGGCTTTTCGTTGTCGAAATGAAAGCTGTCGTCGGTATGCCCGACGGTATGGATGCCCTCGTTGAGGCCGGCCCATTCGTCGCCATCGTGGGTCGGCGCCGGGAATTTCCACTTGATATCGTAGGCCGGCGGGATCGGGTTTTGCGCGAAGGCGTGCAGGATGTCGGTCAGCATCAATTCCTGGTGCTGCTGCTCGTGATTGAGGCCGACCTCTACCAGTGGCACCAGCTTTCGCAGCGCGTCCTCGCCGGCCTCGTGGAAGAATTTCACCACCGCTGCGTCGACATGCCGGCGGTAGGCGGTGATCTCATCGGCGCCCGGACGGGTCAGGTGGCCGCGCTGGTGGCGGGCATGGCGCGGGCCGGCGCTGACATAGTAGGAATTGAACAGATAGGCGTAGTCGGGGTGAAACGGCGTGTAGCCCCTGCAGTGCTCGCCGAGCAGGAATTGCTCGAAGAACCAGGTGGTATGGGCGCGGTGCCATTTCGCCGGGCTCGCGTCCGGCATTGACTGGATCAGCTGGTCCTCGGGCGTCAGCGGCGCCGCACGGCGCTCGGTCTCGTTTCGGACCGCCAGATAGGCTTCCACCAAATCCTGGGCGAGACTGCCGGACTCGGAGAATAATGACGGGCAAGGGGCGGACAGGGTGGCCGCGGCGGATACTGGTTTCGTCACTGGTCACTCCGGTTAGGGACAAAACGTCGCTCCGGCCGACGGGTTCCCCAAGAACAGTCTGTCCTAGATAGGGGCTCCCGGCCGGGAAAAAAGCCTCTCCTCGGCTATGATATTGGTGCCATCAGGCTATCGGCGTGCTTTTGGATAACTGGACGGGATCGGCCCCCGGCATGCCAGCTACTCGCCATTTTACTTTGGATGCACAACGGTTTGGGGTACATATATGACAGTACAGGGTTTGACCGGCTCATGCCGGCCCGAAAGGCCATGCCGCAGGGGCGTGCCCAAAAGGAAGCGAAGATGAGCATCGAGCAATTTATCGACAATGAAGTGAAGTCGAATGACGTCGTGCTGTTCATGAAGGGCACGCCGCAGTTTCCGCAGTGCGGATTTTCGGGGCAGGTGGTGCAGATCCTCGATCACGTCGGTGTCGGCTACAAGGGCCTGAACGTCCTGGAGTCTGCCGAACTGCGCAACGGCATCAAGGACTATTCGAACTGGCCGACCATCCCGCAGCTCTACGTCAAGGGCGAGTTCGTCGGCGGCTGCGACATCATCCGCGAGATGTTTCAGGCCGGCGAATTGCAGCAGCTGTTCGCCGACAAGGGCGTCACGGTCAGCGCACCCGCCGCCTGAATTTGGCTACGCGCCAGATCGGCCCGGCGCGGCTGGAAGTCGTCGTCGCCGACATCACGACGCTGCGCGTTGACGCCATCGTCAACGCCGCGAATCGTTCGCTGCTCGGCGGGGGTGGCGTGGATGGCGCAATCCATCGGGCGGCCGGACCCCAGCTTCTCGCCGAATGTCGCACGCTTCATGGCTGCCAGACCGGCGGCGCCAAGATCACAAGAGCTTATGGCCTGCCGGCCCGGCATGTGATCCACGCCGTGGGCCCGGTATGGGACTCCGGCAATCAGGGCGAGGACGAAGCGCTGGCGTCGTGTTACGTCAGCGCGATCGGGCTGTGCCAGTCGCACGGCCTCGCATCGGTCGCCTTTCCGGCCATTTCCACCGGCATCTATCGGTTTCCCGCCGATCGGGCGGCGCGAATTGCGGTCTCGGCCACGGCCGAGGCGTTGCAGGCGGCGCCTGGAGTGAGCCTCGTCGTGTTCTGCTGCTTTTCCAACGACAGCGCCGCCCTGCATGCACAGGCGCTCGTGCAGTTCGGCGGCCCTTGTGCCGAGTGAACGGCGCGCTAAACTCTGGGGCAAAACCGGGGAGAGGACCGGCGAGTTGAAATGGGACGGCGCCAGCGGCTGTTATTTCGTGATCGATCGCGAGCGGGACATGTTCCTTATCCTGCTGGAGCAGACCCCGTCGGAGCGCCAGAAGATCCAGCCGATGGTGAAGAAGCTGATCCATGAAGCGATGGAGGAGTGACGGCTTCGCGCCGCAGCGGGCCGCCGCGGCGGCGATTGCCGTTCTGATTCTCGCGGCTGCGGGCGGACGGCCGGACCCGGTTTTCGCCGGGTCACCCGCCACGGGGCCTGGCTTTTCGCGCACGAAACTGGAGCGGATCGGCGAGCTCTTCCGCAACGAAATTGCAACCGGCAAGATTCCCGGCGCGATCGTGCTGATCCAGCAGCATGGTCATCCCGTCTACTTCGAGAGTTTCGGCGTACGGGACCCCGGAAGCACGCAGCCGATGACGGCCGATACGATCTTTCGGCTGTATTCGATGTCGAAGCCGATCACATCGGCGGCAGCGATGATGCTGGTCGATGACGGCAGGCTCAGGCTGGACGATCCCCTTTCGAAATACATACCGGTCTTTGCCGATGTGAAGGTCGGCGTGGAAAGAGCGGATGCAAGCGGCAACCCCTGGCTGACGCTCGAGCCGCTCAAGCGGCCGATCACGATCGAAGACCTGCTGCGCCACACTTCCGGCATGACTTACGGTTTCAGCGGCGGGGCGGTAGGCAACCTCGTCGGCAAGGCCGGTCTGCTGAGGGGCAATCCCGACAACGCTGAACTGACGGAGCGGATCAGCAAGCTGCCGCTCGCCGCGCAACCGGGCACGTTGTGGGACTACAGCTACTCGACAGACGTTCTCGGCCGCGTCATCGAGGTGGTGACCGGGCAAACGCTTTTCGACTTTGAAGGAGCGGCTGCTCGACCCCCTGGGCATGAGCGATACCGCTTTCTACCTGGCGTATCGGGTCAAGGGATCGCTGATTGCGCAGCCGCTGCGCGAGGAACGCGCCAAAGTGAGCGATCCGCTGCGATGGCAGCGTCTCCAATCCGGTGGCATCGGCATGATCGGCACCATTGGGGATTACGCGCGCTTCGCGCAGATGCTGCTGAACGACGGTACTCTCGATGGCAAGCGGTATCTCAAGCCTGGAACGGTCGCCATGATGACCTCGGACCGTATCGGACCGGAAACGAAAATCGGACACGACGGCTCGCACTCTCCAAGCCCCTACAGCGGGTTCGGTCTTGGCTTTGCAGTGCGAACTGCACAGCCACCCGATACGCGGCTGCCGATCGGCGAATACGGCTGGGCAGGCGCCGGCGGCACCGTCTTCTATGTCGATCCCAGGGACGATATGTTTGTGGTCTGTCTGATGCAGACGCTGACGCAGGGCGCCCCAATTCAGGCGGCGCTGAAGACCCTAGTCTATGAAGCGCTGGAGAACTGATCGCTCGATGCCGCGGCGGCGTCTCGCGCCGTGAACGAATTCCCCGGATCTGATGTCCCCGTGATCACGCCACCCGCGCGATCTCGCGCACCAGCCCGACCGTTTCCTCGATCATGGCGGCGGTGACATCGAGATGGGTGCAGGCCCGGATGCGGCCGTCCATCATCGCGAGCAGCACGCCGCGCTGGTGCAGGGCCTTCACCATGTCGTTGCCGGAGACGCCGGCGCCGTCCGGCCTGAAGAAGACGAGGTTGGTTTCGGGCTCCTGCACCTCCATACCCCTGATCTGCGAAAGCCCCCGCGCCAGCGCGCGTGCATTGGCGTGATCGTCCGCAAGGCGATCGACATGATGGTCGAGCGCGAAAGTGCAGGCGGCGGCGCAGATGCCGGCCTGGCGCATCGAGCCGCCCAGCCGCTGCTTCCAGCGCCAGACCTCGTCGATGAAATCCCTGCTGCCGGCGATGACGGCGCCGACCGGCGCGCCCAGGCCCTTCGAGAAATCGATCCAGGCGGAATCCCAGCCCGACGCCATGTCGCGCGCGGTGATCCCGGTGGCAACGCAGGCGTTCAACAGCCGCGCGCCGTCCATATGGGTGGCAAGTCCGTTGGCCCCAGCGATCTTCACGACCTCGTCGAGCGCGGCTTTCTTCCAGATGGTGCCGCCGCCGATATTGGCGGTCTGCTCGACGCTGACCACGGTCTGCGGCGGCTGGTAGCGGCTGCGCGGGTGGAGCGCCCCGCGAAAGGTTTCCGGCGAAAATTGTCCGTCGGCGCCGGGCAGCGGCGTGATCTGGAAGCCGCCAAGCGCGGCATGCGCGCCGCCTTCGCGGGCGATGATGTGCGCGGTCTCATGCGCCAGGATTTCGTCGCCGGGCCGGCAGTGCACCAGCGTCGCCGCCACGTTGCACATGGTGCCCGACGGCATGAAGACCGCCGCTTCCTTGCCAAGCAGGTCGGCGACGCGCTCGCACAGTTCGTTGACCGTCGGATCGTCGCCGATCTGCTCGTCGCCGACCTCGGCCCGCGCGATCACCTCGCGCATCGCGGGCGTGGGGAGGGTCTGGGTATCCGACAACAGGTTGATGCGGATCGGTTGCGCCTTGGGATCGCGCGGGGAAGGGGTGTACATGGCAGACTCCCTTTCGGACTGGCCATCATACGAAACAAAAGGCCCCGGATGAACCGGGGCCTTCGATCTCGGTAAGCGCGATCGGCAGATCAGCGCGAATAGAATTCGACGATCAGATGCGGCTCCATCTGCACCGCGAACGGCACGTCTGACAGCGCCGGGATGCGGGTGAACTTCGCCGTCATCTTGGAGTGATCGACCTCGAGGAAATCGGGCACGTCGCGCTCGCCAAGCTGGGTCGCTTCCAGAACCGGAGTGAGCTGCCTCGAGGATTCCTTGACCTCGACAACGTCGCCGGGCTTGACCTTGTAGCTGGAGATGTTGACGCGGCGGCCGTTCACCTTGATGTGGCCGTGATTGATGAACTGGCGCGCGGCGAACATGGTGGCGACGAACTTGGCGCGATAGACCACGGTGTCGAGACGGCGCTCCAAGAGGCCGATCAGGTTTTCACCGGTGTCGCCCTTCATCCGGCCGGCCTCGACATAGATGCCGTGGAACTGGCGCTCGCTGATATTGGCGTAGTAGCCCTTGAGCTTCTGCTTGGCGCGCAGCTGCACGCCGAAGTCGGAGAGCTTGCCCTTGCGGCGCTGGCCGTGCTGGCCGGGGCCGTATTCCCTGCGGTTCACCGGGCTCTTCGGGCGGCCCCAGATATTCTGGC
>JBAUUA010000670.1:0-2099 GCA_049582465.1 Bradyrhizobium sp.
GCTCTAGGCTCCCTCGATTTCCATTAGACCAAGAGCCTCCTTCGATCATTGGCGGATCCATCGCGGTCAGAGGAAAAGATCGCAAGCGAGCTACGAAAGAGTCCATGTCGCGGCCGACCCACGCCGAACTTTGACCGGAGAATGCACCTGACCTTGCGATTGCAACAAGTTCACCTGTCCCATCGTCATCTGCCTTGTAGCTTACACGCAATTCCGCCGTGCTCATTCCGCGATCCTACAACTTGTCAGCTGATGCTTCTTTGATGGATCAATTGATGTGCCGGCTCGTCCGGCGTGCCCTCTCAGACTTCGCCTAAGAGGGCACGCCGAGCTTATCATTGAGCGAGCATTCGCGCCACGGCCCGGCTTCACGCGATGGTCTGGACGATACCGCCCTCGGCGCGCAGCGCCGCGCCGTTGGTCGCCGATGATTCCTTCGAGGCGACATAGATCGCCATGTTGGCGATCTCCTCGACGGTGGCAAACCGTTGCAGCAACGAGGTCGGGCGAAACTGCTTTACGAATTGCGACGCCGCATCCTCCACCGACTGGCCGTTTTGCTTCGCGAGATCCCTGACGAAGGTCTCGACGCCCTCCGACATCGTCGGTCCCGGCAGCACCGAATTGACGGTCACCGCGGTGCCGCGGGTGATCTCGGCGAGTCCGCGCGAGATCGCGAGTTGCGCCGCCTTGGTCATGCCGTAGTGGATCATTTCCTTCGGGATGTTCAGCGCCGATTCCGAGGAGATGAAGATGATGCGGCCCCAGTTGCGCTTCAGCATGCCCTGCATGTAGGCGCGCGACAGCCGCACGCCCGACATCACATTGACCTCGAAGAACCGGCTCCAGTCCTCGTCCGGGGTCTCGAAGAAGTCCTTGGGCTCGAAGATTCCGGCGTTGTTGACGAGGATGTCGACCTCCGGCAGCGCCGTCACGATCGTGTTGCAGCCCTCGACCGTGGATACGCTTCCGGCGACACCCTTCACCTTGGCGCCGTGTACGGCCTTGGCGATCGCGGCAACCGCGTCGTCGACCTTGGCCTGCGTACGGCCGTTGACCGTGACTTCGGCCCCCGCGGCGGCCAATCCCCTGGCGATGGCATGGCCGATGCCCGAGGTCGACCCCGTCACCAGCGCCGTCTTTCCCTTGAGATCGATTTTCATGAGAGCTCTCCATCATTGATGACGGAGATATCGGGAGCGGCGCGAGCAAGCGCAATCGCTGCTCGTGCCCAATAAAAAAGCGGCGCACCCGGCGCCGCTCTTTAGAGTGCGATTCGGAAATTAGCTTACGCGGCTTCCGCGGCCTTTTCCTGCACCGGGCCGGAATCGAGGCCCTTGGCATCGACGTCGCGGTCGACGAATTCGATCACCGCCATCGGCGCGTTGTCGCCGTAGCGGAAGCCAGCCTTGATGATGCGGGTATAGCCGCCCTGGCGGTCCTTGTAGCGGGCGGCGAGCACGTCGAACAGCTTCTTGACCTGATCCTGGTCGCGCATCTCCGAGATCGCCTGGCGGCGCATGGCGAGGCCGCCTTTCTTGCCGAGCGTGACCAGCTTCTCGACGATCGGCCGCAGCTCCTTCGCCTTGGGCAGCGTGGTGACGATCTGCTCGTGCTTGATCAGCGCCGCGCACATGTTGGCGAACATGGCACGCCGATGCTCGGCGGTGCGGTTGAGCTTCCGATGAACCTTGCCGTGACGCATGATATATTCCTCAAACCTTGTTCTGTCGCGACGGCTCGTCGGACAATCTGCTCAGGTGGGCCGCCTGCGTTCGCCCAAAATGCAATGGCCGGAAAAGCCCGGCCACCGCGATTACCGTTCGATCAATAGTGGTCTTCGAAGCGCTTGGCGAGCTCGTCGATATTCTCCGGCGGCCAGCCCGGCACTTCCATGCCGAGGTGCAGTCCCATCTGGGCCAGCACTTCCTTGATCTCGTTCAGCGACTTGCGGCCGAAGTTCGGGGTGCGCAGCATTTCCGCTTCCGACTTCTGCACGAGGTCGCCGATATAGACGATGTTGTCGTTCTTCAGGCAGTTCGCCGAACGCACCGACAGTTCGAGTTCGTCGACCTTCTTGAGGAACGCCGGGTTGAACG
>JBAUUA010000671.1:0-3806 GCA_049582465.1 Bradyrhizobium sp.
ACCCAGAGCGTGCGCGAACTCGGCGTGCGCATGAAGCATTCGGCCAACCGCGCCGCGATCGAAGGCAAGCGCATCATCCTGATCGACGATTCGCTGGTGCGCGGCACCACCTCGAAGAAGATCGTGCGCATGATGCGCGACGCCGGCGCGGCCGAGGTGCACTTCCGGCTCGCTTCGCCCCAGATCCTCTACCCCGATTATTACGGCATCGACCTGCCCGACCGCGGGGGCCTGTTGGCCGCGACCCACAGCCTCGAGGAAATGCGCGACATCATCGGCGCGGATTCGCTGGCCTTCCTGTCTATCGACGGCATGTACCGCGCCATGGGCGAGCCCGGCCGCGATCCCGCCAATCCGAAATTCTCCGACCATTGCTTTACCGGCGCCTACCCCACCCACCTCACCGACCAGACCCAGGTCGAGGCCCAGCCGCGGCAGCTTTCGCTGCTGGCCGAAGCGAGCTAATTGTCGTCCCCGCAAAAGCGGGGACCAATAACCACCGGCCTTCGTTGATGCGACGCGAAGGCAATTCCCGCCTTTCGCCATCATAACCGTCACGGCGTATGGGTCCCTGCTTTCGCAGGGACGACGCTGACAGAGTTGCTTCGATGACAACACCGACATCCCTCGCCTCCCGTATCGCTCTCGTTACCGGCGCCTCGCGCGGCATCGGCTATGCCACTGCGCGTGCGCTGGCCAAGGCCGGGGCGCATGTGGTGGCGCTGGCGCGGACGCAAGCGGGCCTGGAAGAGCTCGACGACGAGATCCGGAAAGACGGCGGCAGCGCCACGCTGGTGCCGCTCAACCTCACCGACTTCGATGGCATCGCCCGGCTCGGCGCTGCGCTCAACGAGCGCCACGGCAGGATCGACATTCTCGTCGGCAATGCCGGTGTCGCCGGCCCCTCCTCGCCGCTCGGTCATATCGAATTAAAGCCGTGGCATGACGTGATGGCCGTCAACGTGTCGGCGAATTTCCAGCTGATCCGCTGCATGGAACCGCTGCTGCGGCAGTCCGATGCCGGCCGCGCCGTGTTCGTCACGTCAGCGGCCGCGAGCAAGACGCCCGCCTATCTCGGCCCCTACGCCGCCTCCAAGGCCGCGCTGGAAGCGCTGGTGCGGGTATGGGCCAACGAGACGGCCTCGACGCCGCTTCGCGTCAATCTGTTCAATCCCGGCCCGATCCGCACCCGGATGCGCGCCACGGTGTTTCCCGGCGAAGACCCGATGACGCTGGACACGCCGGAACAGGCCGCCGAATTCATCCTGCCGATGTGCGCGCCGGCGTGGGGCGAGACCGGCAAGTTCTATGATTACCCGACGCGTACGCTAATGAGCTTTCGCGCGCCGGCTTGAGCGCATATCGCTCGTCACGCGAAAGCGGGGATCCAGTATTCCGGAGACGGTTGTGATTAGCCGATAGGCCGCGGCGCACTGGATCGCCCGCTTTCGCGGGCGATGACTGCATTTTTGTTCAGCAGGTTTACCTGCCTCACGCAATTGACTCTCATCCACCGCCGCGATTGACTGCCTGCCAAGCGGGAAAACCCGCGCAAAAAATCCCGGGAGGATGCCATGACGCCGATGCTCCATCGCGGCTATCAGTTTTGCGCTGCTGCCAGAACCGTTTCCCTCCTCATCGCGTCCGCCCTCCTGATCGCCACGCCCGCGCTAACGCGCGCCGCGACCGCCGGAGAGATTCCGACCTTTGCGGTCGACGCATCCTGGCCGAAGCCGCTGCCGAACAACTGGATCCTCGGCCAGGTCGGCGGCATCACCGTCGACTGGCAGGGCCATATCTGGGTCATCCATCGCCCGCGTTCGCTGACCGACGACGAAAAGGGTGCGGCACTGACGCCGCCGCGCTCGAAATGCTGCGTCTCAGCCCCGCCGGTGCTGGAATTCGACACCGACGGCAATTTGCTGCGCTCCTGGGGCGGGCCCGGCGAGGGCTATGAATGGGTCGGCCGCGAACACGGCATCGAGGTCGACGAGCGCGGTTTTGTCTGGATCGGCGGCAATGCCGACAATGACAACGCGATACTGAAATTCACCCTCGACGGCAAGTTCGTCTCGCAGATCGGCCAGATCGCGCCGAGCAAGGGAAGCAACGACACCACACAACTGGGAAAACCCGCGGAGACCGCGATCGACAGGGAGGCCAACGAGATCTATGTCGCCGACGGCTACGGCAACCACCGCGTCATCGTGTTCGACGCCACGACAGGGGCCTACAAGCGGCACTGGGGCGCCTATGGCAACAAGCCCGACGACGCCAAGCAGCCGCCCTACGATCCGAAGGCGCCGGCGCCGCAGCAATTCGCCAATCCCGTGCATTGCGTGAAGATCGCCAATGACGGGCTGGTCTATGTCTGCGACCGCATCAATAACCGCATCCAGGTGTTCAAGAAGGACGGCACATTCGTAAAAGAGTGGTTCTTCGAGAAGAACACGCTCGGCAATGGCGCGGTCTGGGACATCGCGATCTGGCCCGATCCGAGGCAGACCTGGCTTCTGAGCGCCGACGGCGAGAACAACGAGATCCGGGTCCTGAAGCGCGACGACGGCAGCGTGGTCGGCAGCTTCGGGCGCAACGGCCGCAACGCCGGGCAATTCCACTGGATCCACGCCATGGCGGTCGACGCCAAAGGCAACGTGTATACCGCGGAAGTTGATACCGGAAAGCGAATTCAGAAGTTCAGACTTACGTCTGATGCGCTGCGATAACGCATTGCAGCAAGGCCCGAGAACGTCTATCGGGAAGGCAGATCGCCCGTTCGATCGAACCCTGACGGGACAAGGCTCCGGCAAGAGAGCCCGCCCGATTTCAAATCTGGAGGATTCCTTAATGAAGACGACCCTCGCGCGGCACGCCGCCGCGCTTCTCGCCTGCGCCGCGCTTTCGTTCGCCGCGCCGGCCTTTGCCCAGGACAAGACGGTCAAGATCGGCGTGCTCAACGACATGTCGAGCCTGTATGCCGATATCGGCGGCCCCAATTCGGTGGTCGCGGTCAAGATGGCGGTCGAGGATTCCGGCCTTCTCAAGAAGGGCTGGAAGATCGACGTCGTCAGCGGCGATCACCAGAACAAGCCCGATGTCGGCGTCAACATCGCCCGGCAATGGATCGACAACGACAAGGTCGATGCGATCGCCGATACGCCGAATTCCGGCGTCGCGCTGGCCGTGAGCAACATCGTCAAGGAAAAGAACGCGGTACTGCTCAATTCCGGCGCGGCGACAGCTGCCCTTACCGGCGCGGCCTGCACGCCGAATACGGTCTCGTTCACCTACGACACCTACATGCTCGCCACCGGCACCGGCAAGGCGCTGACCAAGGCGGGCGGCGACACCTGGTTCTTCCTGACCGCGGATTATGCGTTTGGTGCGCAACTGGAGCGTGACACCACGGCGGTGGTCACCGCCAATGGCGGCAAGGTGCTGGGCGGCGTCAAGCATCCGATCAACTCGTCGGACTTCTCGTCGTTCCTGCTGCAGGCGCAGGCCTCGAAGGCAAAGGTGGTCGGCCTTGCCAATGCCGGCGGCGACACCACCAACGCGATCAAGCAGGCAGCCGAATTCGGCATCGTCGCGGGCGGCCAGAAGCTCGCCGCGCTGCTGCTGTTCGTCAACGACGTGCATTCGCTCGGCCTGAAGACCGCGCAGGGCCTGACCTTCACGGAATCCTTCTACTGGGACATGAACGACGCCACCCGCGCCTGGTCGAAGCGGTTCGCCGCCCTGGCAAACAAGAACTCAATGCCGTCGATGACCCAGGCCGGCAACTACGCCATGGTGCTGCACTATCT
>JBAUUA010000672.1:0-1855 GCA_049582465.1 Bradyrhizobium sp.
GCATCGTCGAGATCAAGGCGGTGGCCCGCGACCCCGGCTCGCGCGCGAAAATCGGGGTGATTTCGAGGGATTCCTCGGTCGATCCGGTCGGCGCCTGCGTCGGCATGCGCGGTTCGCGCGTGCAGGCGGTGGTCAACGAGCTGCAGGGCGAGAAGATCGACATCATTCCGTGGTCGCCCGACATCGCGACCTTCGTCGTCAACGCGCTGGCGCCCGCCGAAGTCGCCAAGGTGGTCATCGACGAGGACCGCGAGCGGATCGAAGTCGTGGTGCCCGACACCAACAACCAGCTGTCGCTGGCGATCGGCCGGCGCGGCCAGAACGTGCGTCTGGCCTCGCAGCTGACCGGCTGGGACATCGACATCCTGACCGAACAGGAGGAATCCGAGCGCCGCCAGGCCGACTTCGAGAACTCCACCCGCGTGTTCATGGAAGCGCTCAACGTCGACGAAGTGGTCGGCCAATTGCTGGCGTCGGAAGGCTTCACCTCGGTGGAGGAACTGGCGATGGTCGACGCCAAGGAACTGGCCGGCATCGAAGGCTTCGACGAGGAAACCGCCAACGAGCTGCAAAGCCGGGCCCGCGAATATCTGGAACAGCTCGAAAGCGAGCTCGAAAACAAACGTAAGGAGCTCGGTGTGGAAGACGCTTTGAAGACGGTGCCCGGCGTGACCTCGAAGATGCTGGTGAAGTTCGGCGAAAACGACATCAAGACGGTCGAGGATCTGGCCGGGTGCGCCACCGACGACCTGGTCGGCTGGACCGAGCGCAAGGAAGGCGGCGAGCCGACCAAGCATCCCGGCATTCTCGACGCCAACGACATCTCGCGCGACGACGCCGAGAGCATGATCATGCAGGCGCGCGTCATCGCCGGCTGGATCACGGAGGCCGACCTCGCCAAGAAGCCCGAGGAGGCGGAAGCCTCCGAAGAACAACCGGTCTGATGCGTCCGGTTCGCACCAAGCTTGCCCCCGGGTTTGATCCGGGGGTGGAACACCGGTTCTGCGCGACCATGACGCGCAGATGACAGGAGAGATGCCCCACGCATGCTTGCTTTCGCTGACCCCGATCTCGACAACGGACCGCGGACCGACAGGTCTGCGACGATGCGGATGTGCGCGGTCACGCGGCAGGTGCGGCCGATCGATGAGCTGATCCGGTTTGTGGTCGCGCCCTCCGGCGAGGTAATCCCGGACCTGAAACGCAAGCTTCCCGGCCGCGGCCTGTGGGTCTCCGCCTCACGCCAGACGCTTGCGGAAGCGGTCCGCCGTCACCAATTCAGTAAGGGATTCAAGCGCGAAGTCCGCGTTTCCCCGACATTGCCGGCCGATACCGAAGCCCTGCTGGTGCGCAGCACGCTTGATGCGCTTGCCATGGCCGCCAAGGCCGGCCAGGTGATTTCGGGCTTCGGCAAGGTCGAGGACGCCCTCGCGTCGCGGCAGACCCCGACCTCGGTCGAGGCGCTGATCCACGCCGCGGACGGCGCGGCCGACGGAATCCGGAAATTGGATGCTGTCCTCCGGCAAAATGCCGTGGTTAACGATAAATCGAGCCAGATTCCGGTGGTCACGGCGCTGACCTCCGAACAATTGGATTTGGCACTAGGGCGGTCAAATGTGATACATGCTGCGCTGCTCGCGGGCCCGGCGAGCAAGACGTTCCTGTCGCGAAGCCAGATCCTGGTCCGATACCGGATGGCGGACGCCGACAAGACAGCCGGTAATACGGCCGAGAATTCGCCGACACAGACTGTGCGGACACGCACGACTTAAACAGGATTAGGACTGCTGAATGGTCGATAAAACGCCTGGCGACAGGAAACTGAGTGTTCCGAACAAGACCCTGACGCTGAAGC
>JBAUUA010000673.1:0-3264 GCA_049582465.1 Bradyrhizobium sp.
GAACGGCCGCTTGGCGGTCAGCGCGCCGTCGCGGATTTCGCCGGCGACGGAGGCGATCATCGAAACTTCGAGCAGTTCGGACGGCGACAGCGGCGGCAGGATCGAGGGCAGCCGCGCCGCCAGCATCGATTTGCCCGCGCCGGGCGAGCCCATCATCAAGAGGTGATGGCCGCCGGCCGCCGCGATCTCGAGCGCGCGCTTGGCGCTCTCCTGGCCCTTGATGTCGCGCAGGTCGAGCGAATTGGTCTCCTGCGCGTGCACCTTCGGCTGCGGCCGCGACAGCACCTGCGTGCCTTTGAAGTGGTTGGCGATCTGGATCAGCGAATTCGCCGCCACGATCTGGATGTCCGGGCTCGCCCAGGCGGCTTCCGCGCCGCAAGCCGCCGGGCAGATCAGGCCTTCCTCGCGCGCATTGGCCCCGATTGCCGCCGGCAGCACGCCCGCCACGGGCGCGATCGAGCCGTCCAGCCCGAGTTCGCCGAGCACGGTAAAGCCGCTCAACGCATCTGGGGGAATCGCGCCGATCGCCGCCATCAGCCCGAGCGCGATCGGCAGATCGTAATGGCTGCCTTCCTTCGGCAGATCGGCGGGGGCGAGATTGACGGTGATTCGGCGTGCCGGGAGCGCCAGCCCCGAGGCGATCAGCGCCGAGCGCACCCGCTCCCGCGCCTCCGACACCGCCTTGTCGGGCAGGCCGACGATCGCGAACGCCGGCAGCCCGGGCGCGACCTGCACCTGCACGTCGACCGCGCGGGCCTCGATCCCCTCAAAGGCTACGGTGGAAACGCGCTGGACCATGCTGCCCCTCTGCCGCAACGAAAGGTAGCGGAAGGGGGGGAGGTTGGCAAGAACATTAAGGGAACGAACTGTTGGTCCTCGGGCCGCCTCAGACATCAGTTTTTTTGGCGGCCTGCATCGCATTCGCGAAGCCATGCGCGCGGGCGGCTTACTGCCTCCCATGAGCGGCTCTGGCAAGACCGTGGAAGCCGACGAAATATCGGTAAGCTTCAGGTTGCTTCGAAGGGCCGCCGCAAACCCGGCTCTGCCTTCAAGAACATTGTTATGACGCTGGTAGAGCGCGGCGGATCGGCCCGCAGCTTCCATATCGACGCCACCACGCTCAACGAAGTCACCAAGCTTGTCCGCGAGAGCGTCCACCACGAAACCATCGTCAATACGGATGAAGGCGTTTGGTACAACCAGGTCGGCGCTCACTTCCTGAGCCATGAGACCTTCAGCCGTTACGAATACGCTCGCGACGACATCACCACGAACGCGGCCGAAGGCTATTACTCAATCTTCAAGCGCGGCATGAAGGGCGTCTATCAGCATTGCTCCGAGAAGCACCTTCACCGCCATCTTTCAGAATTCGACTTCCGTTATTCCAACCGCGTAGCATTGGCCGTCAACCTAATTAAATACGACTTTAAACGGATGGCCCGGCGCTTCCTTCGCTGGCGGGCGAAGATTCGCAAGCCTCCCCCGAGGTTTGTGAAATATTGGCGCACAACCTGAGCGATTCCTGTTGACGCGCGGGACTCTCCGTAGAGGGAAACAATATAATCGGACAAGCAGGCTGCCGATTCGCCGCTCGGGGCGCGGGGATATGCCAAAAGCCGCCCAAAGCCGTGGCATCTTCCTCGCACTCCGAGCAGCAAGCGGTTCCTGTTGAGTAAAGCCAGAAAGTGTGACTGCCGCACCGGCAACGCCACACGTCAGGCTCGCGCGTCTTGAAGTCCAACACGTTGCTCAAAGGAACACATCTGATGTCTACCAACAAAGGCGGAACCAAAATAGTCCGGCGCAATTCCGACGACGGACGATTTGTGAATAAAGAATACGTCAAGGCCCACCCCAAGACGACCGAGACGGAACATCGTCCCGTTCACAAATCATCTCCGCCGCCGAAACGCGGCAAATAAAGAAGAGCCCGGCTTCCTTGCCGGGCTTTTTCTTCGCCTTCGGCTTTTCCTTTAGCGGCTTGTGCGGTGTCTGCAACGCACCGCGAAGCGCGGCTTCGAAACGCGCCTTCGCTTTCTTTCGCTATAGTTATCGGAGTCTCTTGCCATGGCAATTCTGCTGCTCGTATTCGAAAATTTTCCAAAGGAGCGGGAACTGGTCGGAAAAATCCTAGTCGCTTATGGCGAACTCGAATTCGCGATTCTAGGCTGCATATCAGCAGTACTCAGTGACGACCTAGATACAAGCGCAAGAATCCTATTCAGGGTACGCGGCGAAACAGCCAGGTTAGAGGTTTCTGACGCCATAATCCGGCCTGCGCTAGCTAAAGTCGGACTTCTTGGTAAATGGGGGAACGCGATAGGCGCTGCCCGCACTTGTAAAAATATCCGAAACCAATATGCCCATTGTCACTGGACAGAGGAAAACAACAAAGAGCTTTACTTCATAGATCTTGATTCGGACGCCAAGTCTCCACCAGAAAGTAATTCCTCTATCCTCCAAAAGAGGATCGACGCCGCGCTTCTTCAACGACAGTTCGAATACTTCGAGTATGCTCTGACTTGGCTTTACCACCTAGAATCTGAGTACCTAACCCGGATCGGGAAAAAGCCATCCCAAATTCTTCCAGAGCCGAAATCAGTATCCGCACCGCCTCTTTATAATCGTCAAAGCTTGGACGCTCCCCCGCCGTGAAACCATCACGGTAAGACAATAGAAAAAGTTCCTCAGGTATTTCGGGGGCGCCAGCGTGCTAAGAACATTACGGGAGCAAACTGCTCGGGGCGCATGCTCCCGCCGGCCGATCGCGTTACAAATACCAGTCTACATGGCCCTCGATCACGCGGAGAAATCTTCATGACGCGAACCGCGAGTTGTTGCTGTGGAAACCTTCGGGCGGTCTGCGAGGGCGAGCCCACAAAAGTGGCGCTCTGTCACTGCCTCGCCTGCCAGAAGCGCACCGGCAGCACTTATGGCATCGCCGCGTTTTTTCGCGACGGGGACGTCAGCGTCCGTGGCCGTTCAAGCGTCTTCACGCGTCAGGGCGAGAGCGGATTTCCGGTGATCTTCCACTTCTGTCCCGACTGCGGTTCGACGGTGTTCTGGAAACCGCAACGCGTGCCCGAGCTGACCGCCGTTGCCGCCGGCGCCTTTGCCGATCCGAACTTCCCGAAGCCAGCGAATGCGGTCCATCTGGAGACGCGCCATCCGTGGGTCGGCGATCTCTAGAGCATGATTCAACCGAGTTGAGCCATGCTCGTCGTCCATGTCTGAGCATGATCCGGCCGGGGGTCGGCCAATGGC
>JBAUUA010000674.1:0-5771 GCA_049582465.1 Bradyrhizobium sp.
AGTCCGCGCTGTCGCAGCATCTGGCGCGGCTGCGCGCCGAGGGGCTGGTGGCGTTCCGGCGGACATCGCAAACCCTGCACTACCGCGTTGCCGACAAGCGGGCGATGCGTATCATGCAGGTGCTCAAGGAAATCTATTGCGGAACCATCAAGTGAAGCGAATTCTCATCGCTACGTTGTTCGCCGGCTGCACGGCCCTCACCGCTGGCGCGCAAACCGTTTCGCCTTATCCGCCCCTGACCATCCCGCTGAAGATCGATCAGGTTCCGGGCAAGCCGGTCTGGTACTCGACGGGCAACCCCGGCATTCCCGGCAAGGACAATGAAGGCAACACCTCCAACGCCGGCTTTGTCGTGACGTCCGACGGCGTCGTGGTGTTCGATGCGCTGGGCACGCCGAGCCTCGGCTGGGCGCTGTTGCAGGAAATCCGCAAAGTCACCGACAGCAAGATCAGATACGTGGTCCTGAGCCATTATCATGCCGACCACATCTACGGCCTGCAGGCGTTCAGGGATCACAGCGAGGCCCTTATCGTCGCGCAGGAGCGCTCCGGCGAATATAAGGATAACGAGGAGACCGCCGACGAGAAGGCGAACCAGCGCCTCGAACAGCGGCGCGGCGCGCTGTTTCCATGGGTCGACGGCAATACCCGCGTGGTGCCGCCGGATGTCACCTTCAGCGAGCGGATGACGATCGCGCTCGGTGACCGGCGGCTGACGCTGCTCTATGCGGGGCCGGCGCATTCCTCCAGCGACATCATGATGATGGTCGAGCCGGACGGCGTGCTGTTCGCCGGCGATATCGTGCAGAACGGCCGCATCCCCTTCATGAACAGCGACGATGTCTCCACCACGCAATGGCTGCGCGCGCTCGACGAGGTGGCTAAACTCGACCCGAAATTCATCGTTCCCGGCCACGGCCGCACCTCGACCGAAGCGAAGCAGGCGATCGCCTTTACCCGTGACTACATTCAATATCTGCGGGACAGGATGACCGCGGCAGTCCAGAACTGGACCGATTTCAACGTCGCCTATGAGCAGGCCGACTGGTCAAAATATCGCGATATGCCGGCGTTTTCGAGCAACAACCGCGGAAATGCCTATCGGATCTATCTGGAACTGGAGCAATCGCAGTTCAAAGCTGATAAACCCTGATCGAAGAATTGCTTCGGACCAGGTGAGGCTGACATGGCTGACTATGTCGTGGAATTCGGCAAGGACGGAAGGCGGGTCGAACCCGATGGCCGTCTCGATGCGCCGGCGTTCCACCGCAATCACGAGGCGATCCGCAGCTTATTGTTGCGGTTCCTTGCCGGCAAATCCGGCGACGTGGTCGAGGCCGGCAGCGGCACCGGCCAGCACGTGGTCGATTTTGCGCGTCACATGCCCGGCATCATCTGGTGGCCGAGCGATCTCAACGAGCAGCATCTCAAGAGCATCGCGGCGTGGCGGGCGCATGCGGGGCTTGAAAACATTCGCCCGCCGCTGCGGATCGATCTGTCCGATCCGGCGTGGTGCCAACAGATGCATGACGGCAGCGGGCCGAAACATCTGCTCGCGGTGTTCTGCGCCAATGTGATCCACATCGCGCCGTGGCGCGTGACGGAAGGGCTGTTCGCGGGCGCGGGTCGGTATCTGCCGGCGGGCGGGCGGCTGTTTTTGTACGGCCCGTTCAAGCGCGGCGGCAAGCACACCGCCATCAGCAACGCGGTGTTCGATACCAGTCTGCGCGAGGGCAATCCCGAATGGGGCGTGCGTGACATCGAGGCGCTGGAAAAGCTGGCCGGCCCTGCCGGTCTCGTCCTCGCCGAAATCGCCGAGATGCCCGCCAACAATCTGATTCTGGTGTTCGAGCGGCGGAAACCGGCTTGAACGCGAGCGCATGGCGCACGCCCGTTTGCGTCGGTTGATCGGGCCAAAACCTCCGTCCATAGTAGCGGGAATCAATGAGGCCGTGCCGCAACCGGCCGCATTTGGGCGGAAACCTGAAATGATCGACATAACCGCAGCCGACGAGATATCCGACGACGCCCGCGCGCGATCCAACGTGATGCGGCTGGCGGCGGCGCAGGCGCTGACCGGCGCCAACTCGGCCGTGATCTTCGCCACCGGCTCGATCGTCGGCGCGACGCTGGCGCCGGACATCTCGCTCGCGACCGTGCCGCTCTCGATGTATGTGCTGGGACTCGCGGCCGGCACCCTGCCGACCGGGGCGATCTCGCGCGCCTATGGCCGCCGTACCGCCTTCATCATCGGCACCGGCTGTGGGGTCGCGACCGGCCTGCTCGGGGCCTTCGCCATCCTTCATGCCTCGTTTGCGCTGTTCTGCTGCGCGACCTTCCTCGGCGGCCTCTACGGCGCGGTGTCGCAATCCTATCGTTTCGCCGCCGCCGATGGCGCCAGCGCCTCGTTCCGCCCCAAGGCCGTGTCGTGGGTGATGGCCGGCGGCGTGTTCGCCGGCGTGCTCGGTCCGCAGCTTGTGCAGTGGACCATGGATATCTGGCCGCCTTATCTGTTCGCCTTCTCCTTCGTGGTGCAGGCGGCAGTCGCGCTGGTGGCGATGCTGGTGCTCTCCGGCGTCGATGCGCCGAAGCCTGCGCCGTCGGATCTGCAAGGCGGCCGGCCGCTGTTCGAGATCGTGCGGCAGCCGCGCTTCATTGCGGCCGCGATCTGCGGCATCGTTTCCTACCCGATGATGAACCTGGTGATGACGTCGGCGCCGCTGGCGATGAAGATCTGCGGACTTTCCGTCAGCGATTCCAATTTCGGCATCCAGTGGCATATCGTTGCGATGTACGGCCCAAGCTTCTTCACGGGCTCCCTGATCGCGCGCTTCGGTGCGCCGAAGGTGGTGGCGGCCGGTCTGATCCTCGAGGCCGCCGCCGCGACGATCGGGCTTTCCGGCATCACCGCGCTGCATTTCTGGGCCACGCTGATCGTGCTCGGGCTCGGGTGGAATCTCGGCTTCGTCGGGGCCTCGGCGCTGGTTCTGGAAACGCACCGGCCGCAGGAGCGCAACAAGGTCCAGGCCTTCAACGATTTCCTGGTGTTCGGCACGATGGCGGTGGGCTCGTTTTCCTCCGGCCAGCTGCTGGCGAATTTCGGCTGGTCGGCCGTCAACCTGGTGGTTTATCCGCCGGTATTGCTGGGACTGACGGTGCTGGCCTTTGCATCGTTCACGCGGCGCCGGCGCGCGAGGTTGCAGGAATTGTCCGAATATCCCGATCCGATGTGACCGGTTGCCCGCCAGACTGGAGGAGCCATGCCGACGCGAGAACGTCTCAATGAATTCATCGCCGTCGTGGAGGCGGGCGATCACGCCGGCGCCATCGAGCGCTATTACACCGAGGATGCCAGCATGCAGGAGAACGCCGCAGCCCCGCGCGTCGGCCGCGACGTGCTGGTCGCCCATGAGCGGGCCGCGCTGGCGCGGATGTCGCACGTCTATTCCAAGGCGATCTCCTCGGTGGTCGAAGGCGACCGCGTCGTCATTCACTGGAATTTCGTGCTGACCGAGAAATCCGGCCAGGTGCGCCGGTTCGACGAGGTCGCCTTGCAGGAGTGGCGCGGCGACCTGATTTTTCGCGAGCGGTTTTTCTACGATCCGTCCACTGTGAAGGCGTGATGGAGCTTGTTTGACACTTCGGCGCCGATCGAAGCTTTGCGCTTGCTGGTTTTGCTAATTACTGTCGTCATGGCCGGGCTTGTCCCGGCCATCCACGTCTTTGACTGTTGCATAAAGAAAGAACGTGTATGCCCGGGACAAGCCCGGGCATGACGGCTAAAAAAGCAGACGCAGAAAAGACGTTGGTCAATCCTGAAGTCATCGCAATCGACGAAACCTCCGCCCGTTACGACGGCTGGCGGATCGTCGCCGTCTGTTTCCTGGTCGCGACCTTCGGCTGGGGCCTCGGCTTCTACGGCCAGAGCGTCTATCTCGCCGAGCTGCATCGCCTGCACGGCTGGCCGGCCTCGCTGATCTCGTCGGGGACGACGTTCTTCTATCTGTTCGGCGCGGTGCTGGTCGCCTTCGTCAGCGAGGCGGTGCGGGCGTTCGGCCCGCGCAACTGCCTGCTCGCGGGCATCGTGGCGATGGCCGCAGCAACCATCATGATGGGGCAGGTGACCTCGCTATCGCAGCTTTATCTGGCCGATGCGCTATTGGCGTTCGGCTGGGCCGGCACCAGCCTCGGCGTCATCACCAACACGCTCGGTCTCTGGTTCGACAGGAAGCGCGGCATGGCGATCAGCCTCGCGCTCAACGGCGCGAGCTTCGGCGGCATCGCCGGCGTGCCGCTACTGGTCGCGGCAATCGGGCATTTCGGGTTTGCCGGCGCCATGATCGCGGCGGCGGGCGCGATGCTGGTGGTGATGATCCCCATTGTCCTGATTTTCGTCGGCCGCCCGCCCGAACATGCGAGCCTCGCCGCGGGACCGGCGGCCGCGGAGGCACCTTCCGCCGCGCGCATTCGCGCCCAGGCGCTGCGCGACCTCGGCTTCCTCACGGTGTCGATCGCGTTTGCGCTGGTGCTGTTCGCGCAGGTCGGCTTCATCGTTCACCTGATTTCGTTCCTCGATCCCGTGATCGGCCGCAGCAGTGCGGCGACCGCGGTGGCGCTGTTGACGGCGATGGCGGTGGTCGGCCGCGTGCTGTTCTCGATCGTGATCGACCGGCTCAACCAGCGGCTGGCCTCAGCGATCTCGTTCGCGAGCCAGGCGCTGGCGCTTGCGATCATCATCAACTCGCGCAACGAAACGGTGCTGATCGCGGCCTGCGCGCTGTTCGGCTTCTCGGTCGGCAATCTGATCACGCTGCCATCCCTGATCGTGCAGCGCGAGTTCGACCCGCGCTGGTTCGGCGTGCTGATCAGCCTGATCACCGCGATCAACCAGGTCACCTATGCGTTCGGCCCCGGCGTCATAGGCCTGTTGCGCGATGCGTCCGGCGGCTACGCGTTGCCGTTTTACGGCTGCATCGGGCTGGAGCTGATCGCGGCGGTGCTAATCATGGTGCGGGGAAGGGGGCGGGCGGACTGAAATGGTCATTCCGGGGCGATGCACAGCATCGAACCCGGAATCTCGAGAGTCCCCGATGTGCAATTGCACATCTGAGGTCTGGTGCTAACGCACCATCCCGGAATGACGGAATCCTGATCGTCGCTTCGCTCCCCGCGATGACGGGGAGGGTCACGCTTCCCTTTGCCGCAACAGATCCTCCAGATCGAGCCGGTGCGTGAACATCGCCAGCGATCCGTCCTCCTTGCGCGGCCATTGCTCCTTCGGCCGGTCCCAATACAGCTCGACGCCGTTTTCGTCGGGATCGCGCAGATAAAGCGCTTCGCTGACGCCGTGGTCGCTGGCGCCGTCGAGCGGAATGCCGGCCTCGATCAGCCGGTGCAACGCGTCCGCCAGCGCCGGCCGCGTCGGGTAAAGGATCGCGGTGTGAAACAGCCCCGTCGTTCCCGGCGGCGGCGGATGGCCGCCTTTGCTTTCCCAAGTGTTGAGCCCGATATGATGGTGATAGCCGCCCGCCGAAATGAACGCCGCCCCCGAACTCAGCCGCTGCATGAGCTCGAATCCGAGCACGCCGCAGTAGAACCCGAGCGCGCGGTCGAGATCGGCCACCTTGAGGTGAACATGTCCGATCCGGGTGCCGGCGATGATCGGTGGATGGTCGGGCATCTGTATTCTCCGTCGGCTTTACCTCGCCCCGTTGCGGGAGAGAGAAGGGAGGACCCGCCGTTATTGTTCATGCCAGTTCCGAGACCTCTCC
>JBAUUA010000675.1:0-2238 GCA_049582465.1 Bradyrhizobium sp.
ATTCGGCGCGGTCGAATCGCGGCTGCCGGAAGCGACGGTCTGACGGCGGCTCACGGCATAATTCAGGTTTGCCGTTTTCGTTAGGCGACGTGCAGAGCGTGCCGGGTTCCTCAGGTCTTCGGCGGCCTGCCGCGCCTGGCGAAAAACATGCCCTGCAAGCCCGCCGCGTTTCTGAGAATGCCGGCGCGCTTCATCGCCTCGGTTCGTTCGGGGCCGGGCTTCAGCCGGCGTGCCGCTTCCAGCGCAATCTGCGCTTGCTCGTCGAGGTCGAGTTCAGGATGGGGGTCTTTCGTTGTTCGATCCATGGCAACACTGGCTGAAAGAATGCGCTCGTCCTACTAAAACTGGTTTTGCTAACGGGCCGCTGCAGTTCGCCCACGGTCCAAGCCGTCGCATCGGATCCAAGCGGGTCGCTCGCAACCAGCTTGGATTCGCCATATCCGCACTTCCAAAACTCTAACGCTGCGGTCGAAAATCTGTCTGTTCGGTCGCCGACCAAAACGCGAAATGGAACCGCAGTTCCATTTCTGCGGGAAATTCCAGGCGTCGCCGACCCTAAGCCGGTTGCGCGGCGGGCCGAAGCGCGTCCAGACCGCGAACGAAGACATCCACCGCCACCGCGTACAGCTTGTCGTAATCCACGGTGTCCAGAAAAGATGCCGCCATTTCATGCAGCACAAATCCGCGGACGAGCGCGCGCAGTATCCCAAGCGCGTTCATCGCCTGCTCGCCCTTTACGCCGGCGCTTTCGAAGACCCGGAGCGCGACGCCGCCCAGCAATTGATACTCTCGCCGCCATTCCGGTGAATCGGTGACGGCGTTCCTGAAGGTGGCCGCTGACAGACCGGGACGCTCATGGGCGAAGGCACGCATCGCCGACGCCATCGCCCGCACCGCTTCGTCTCCCGTCGCATTGCCGATTTCGCGTTCGAGCCGCGCGCGCAAATCGCGATAACGCTTGACCGCGAGAAGCCGATCTCGGGGATCGTGTCGGCCTTATCCGCCAACTGGCTTTCGATTTCCGCGGCAAGATCGAGCGCGATCCGTCGATCCTTTCCACGCCGGCAGGCGCTCACGGCGGTATTCAGGTCCGTCGAAGCGCGCCTGCCGAAGACAACGATCTCCTCGGTTCACGCCGCCGCGCGCTGCGGCGCCACGTCAAGCTGGCCGGCGATGTAGCGACGCTCCTGCGTCAGGCCGCCAAAGCCATAGGCGTCGCCGCGGACTTCGTCGACGTGCAGGTAGCTCTCGTGGTGCAGCGGCCCCAACAGCTCGCCCATGCGCCTGAACATCGCGGCGAGATAGTCCGCTTTCTCGTCCTTGGTGTTGGTACCTTCGGAAACGTGGACGTCGAGCCAGAAGCTCGCCAGCTTCTGTTCGGCCCGCGCCCTGCCGCCGGCGAACCAGTCCGCCGCATCGACGGAGCGCACGATGATCGCGGTGACCTTCGGATCCTTGCGCAGGATTTTGGCGGTGAGTTCGCTGACGGCGGCGGCGATGTCGGATTTCAGCGAGGGCGAATGGCGTGAACTCGAATAGGTGACGGTGATAAGCGGCATGATCGTTCTCCTTGGCCTTGCGCGTTTCGATCGCGCCACACCAAGCTAGACCCGCGTCGATCATTTTGGTATCTTATCGTACTGCATAGCAATGATAACGATAATTTATGATGCTCGACATTTCCACGGTGCAGGCCTTTCTGCTGGTGGCCGAACTGCAGAGCTTCACCCGCGCCGCCGAAGCGCTCGGCACGACGCAGGCGGCCGTCAGCATGAAGTTGCAGCGGCTGGAGGCTACGCTCGGCAAGCGGCTGGTCGAACGCTCGCCGCGGGCGGTGCGGCTGACCGCGGACGGCTCCGACTTTCTCGACCATGCGCGCGCGCTGATGGCGGCGCATGACCGCGCGCTGTCGGGCGAGCGGCCGACTAGGCCGCAATTGTCGCTCGGCATCAGCGATCATGCCGCCGGTCCCGAACTAGTGCCGCTGCTCGCCAGGCTGCATGCGGTCGCGCCGCAGCTGGCCCTGTCGGTCGCCATCGGCTTTTCGCGCAGCCTGATCGAGGCCTACGATGCCGGCGAACTCGACGCGGTGATCGTGCGGCAGGAAGGCAGCCGGCGCGGCGGCGAGAAACTGGCCGAGGATGAGTTCGGCTGGTTCGCCTCGCCTTCCCTGCAATGGCGCCGAGGCGAGCGTTTGCCGCTGGCAACGCTGGCGCCGCCCTGCGGGGTGCGGGCGCT
>JBAUUA010000676.1:0-5351 GCA_049582465.1 Bradyrhizobium sp.
AGGCCTGCGTCGTTGTGGTCAGGAGGCCGCTTTTGTTGAGGCCCGGGGCGATATAGCCGGTCAGAAACAGGTCGTAGATTTCAAAGCAGCCGCCGAGCGACAGCAGGATCACCAGCCGCCACAGATAGGACGAGACCGGCAGGCTCTCGAGCCGCCGCGATATCTCGTCCGCCCCGCCGCGCGCGGCCGCAAGGTCAATTCCACTGTCGATGCCGACGGCGCTCATGATTTCCTCCCCGCTTGTTTCTCTTTCGGCGCGAAATGCATTGCTGCGTTGCCGCGCGCGGTTTTTGTCGTTGTCTGCCATGTTTATATTTACTGGATGGCGCTCGGAAGCCTATTTTGATCGACGAACCAAAGTTTTGGGAACCCGGGAGACGCCATGAGCACGCAGGACCTGCCGTTGACGGGGGTACGGGTCGTCGAAATGACCCACATGGTGATGGGCCCGACCTGCGGCATGATCCTGGCGCAGCTCGGGGCCGAAATCATCAAGGTCGAGCCGCCGGCGGGCGACAAGACCCGCAGCCTGGGCGGCATGGGAACGTCGTTCTTCCCGCTGTTCAACCGCGGCAAGCGCAGCGTCGTGCTCGACTTCGCCAGGCACGAAGACCGCGAGACCATGCACCGGCTGCTCGCCAGCGCCGACGTGTTCCTGGAAAATTTCCGCGACGGGCAGTTGGAGAAGCAGGGGCTCGGCGCCGACGAGCTGCGCCGCAAATATCCGCATCTCATCGTCTGCGGGCACAAGGGTTTTCTGTCCGGCCCCTATGAGCACCGGCCGGCGCTCGACGAGGTCGTGCAGATGATGTCGGGGCTCGCCGCCATGACCGGCACAGTGGCAAAACCGCAGCGCGTCGGCTCCTCCGCCAACGACATCATGGGCGGCATGTTCGGCGCGATCTCCATTCTCGCCGCGCTCTACCAGAAGCGCGGCGCCAAGAGCGCGAATGCGGACAAGGGCGCCGACATCCGCATCGGACTGTTCGAGAACTGCCTGTTTCTCGTCGCCCAGCACATGGTCGAGTATGAGATGACCGGCAACAAGCCGCGCTCGATGCCCGAGCGCGAACATGCCTGGCCGATCTACGATATCTTCGAGACCAGGGGCGGCGAACGGATCTTCATCGGCGTCGTCACCGAAGGCCACTGGCAGAGATTTTGCCGCGAATTCGGCATGACGGAATTTCTGGAAGATCCCACGCTGCGTACGACGACCGAGCGGATCCTGGCGCGATCCAGAATCATTCCGCGCGCCGCCGAGGTGATAAAAGGGCGGAATGCGACCGAACTCTCGGCCACGCTGGACCGGCTCAACATCTGCTTCTCGCCGATCAACCGGCCCGAAGATCTGTTCAGCGATCCGCACGTGCTGCGTCCCGGCGGTCTCGTCAACAATTTCAATGCCAACGGCGCGCCGTTCCGCGTGCCGGCGCTGCCGATCGAATGGAACGGCGCCAATATCGGCGAGGGATTGAAGGTGCCGGGGCTCGGCGCCGACACCGCCGCTGTTCGCGCCGAACTCGACCAACAGGACCTTTCATCCACCGGCAAAACCGCTGCGAGGCTCGCATGACCCGCGTTCAAGACGTTTATCCCGGCGATCGCGTGTCGCTTCGCGAGGTGGGCCTGCGCGACGGCCTGCAGATGGTAAAGACTTTTCCGTCGACGGCGGCGAAGCAGCGCTGGATCGGCGAGGAATATGCCGCGGGCGTGCGGCATTTCGAGGTCGGCTCGTTCCTGCCCGCGGCGACCTTTCCGCAATTCGCCGACGTGCGCGACATGGTCCGCACCGTGGCATCGCTTCCCGGCGCGCACGGCATTGCGCTGGCGCTCAACGAGCGCGGCGTCAACGAGGCCCTGGCGTCAGGCGTTGCCGAGATTGCCTCCGTGGTCTCCGCCACCGAGGAGCACAGCCAAGCCAACGCGCGGCGCTCGCGCGAGCAGGCCATCGCCAACGTCAGGCGGCTCTGTGAACTGCGCGACGCCAGCGCGCACAAGCCGGTCGTCAATGCCGCGATCTCGATGGCGCTGGGCTGTTCGATCGCGGGGCCGGTCGATCCCAAAGAGGTGATAAAACTCGTCGAGAAATGCCTGGAGGCCGGCGTCGATTTCGTCGCCATCGCCGATACCGTCGGCTATGCCGGCCCGAAGCAGGTCGGCGAACTGACGAGGGCTGCCGTAAAGCTGTCCGGCGCAAAGCCGGTTTGCGTGCATCTGCACGATACCAGGGGCATGGGCATTGCCAATGCGTCCGCCGCGCTCGATGCCGGCGCGCGCATCCTGGACGGCTCGCTTGGGGGGCTGGGCGGCTGTCCGTTCGCGCCGGGCGCCACCGGCAATGTCGTGTTCGAGGATCTGGCGTTCCTGTGCGAGAGCAAGGGATTTGCCACCGGCATCGACATCGAAAAGCTGGTGGCGGTGCGCTCGATCCTGCGTGCGGAAATGCCGAACGAGCCGCTTTATGGCGGGCTGGCCCGCGCCGGGCTGCCTGGCGGCAAAACCGGCGCAGAACGGGCGATTGCGGGCTCGATTGGGCTGAAATGAGGTTGATTGCGATCAATGCCGGCCGGGCGGATGTCTCATAATTTGAAAGCTGGCGACCTTTCCATTGCCACAAGTCTGTGAGAATTTGCGACCGTGAAACGCACCCTCGCCATACGCCGGTTGCTCGCGATCCTGATGATCGCGGGCCTTGCGTTGGCTCCGGTTTCGCGGCCGGTGATGGCGGCGACGTCCTCGCAGGGTCCCATGCCAGCGATCGCGGACGAGATGATGTCTCCTCCGATGACTTCTCCGGAAATGACTTCTCCGGAAATGACCTCGGCTGAAATGTCGGCGGACATGATGGCCGAGGTCGCCGACGACATGCCGTGCTGCCCGTCGAAGGCCCCGGCACCGGTCGATTGCGACAAATGCGTCTTCATGGCCGCCTGCGGCTCGGTCTGTTTCGCCGGCATTACGGCAGGCATCTCGCATCCGTTCCCGGTCGTGTCCGACACCCTTGCGCTTCAGCGCAACGATGACCGGCCTGACGGTTTTGGTCACCCGCCGCCCGAACATCCACCTCGACGTCTGGTCTGAACGGCGCCACCGCGCCGTTTGCTGCCGCGCGGCCTGATCAGCCGCGCGAATCGACGCATGCCGCCCTGCGGCAGGACCAAGACATCAGAGGATTTTCAAATGAAGACGTTCAGACTGCCGCGTGCCGTCCAGGCCGCGCTCATCGGCATTGCCGTGATCGGTTCCGCGAACTTCGCGCTGGCCGATATCAAGGATTATGAATTCAAGCTGGTCGAGCCGACCGTCGCCGTCGGCAAGGACAAGATCGTCACCGTCCAGCTCGTAAACAGGAAGACCGGGAAAGCGGTGCCTGATGCGGTGATCTTCGCGACCCGTCTCGACATGGGGCCGGAAGGCATGCCGGAGATGGCCACCAAGATCGTGCGCGAGCCGGGCGGGGAGCCGGGCAGTTACCGCTTCAAGGCGGCCTTCGGCATGGAAGGCAAATGGCTGCTCTCGCTCGGCGCCAAGGTGCAGGGCGAGACCGGAACGGTCGAAAGCAAGCTCGTCATCACGGCGCAGAAATGAAACGCGCCCTTCTCGCGGGTGCCACCGCCGCCGCTGTGATAGCGGCCGCGGCTGGCGGATTCATCGGTGTCCGCGGGCACCTTCACCTCGCAAGCGCGGCCACCGTCGCGCTGGTCTCGCCGGCGTCGGCGCAGGCGAACGACGAGCCGATCTATTATCAGGACCCGGACGGGCGTCCGCTTTACTCGCTGACGCCTCGAAAGACATCGGATGGACGCGACTACCGTGCGGTGCCGCCGGGCGCCGATCTCAGTTTCGAAGACGAGCCGGCCCCCGCGCCCACGACCACGGTCGCGTCAGACCGCAAGATAAAATTCTACCGCAACCCGATGGGGCTACCCGACACCTCGCCTGTCCCGAAGAAGGACCCGATGGGGATGGACTACATCGCGGTCTATGAGGGCGAGGATGCCGACGACGGCTCGATAAAACTGTCGCCGGGAAAGATCCAGCGCACCGGCGTCAAGTCGGAGCCTGCAACGACACGGGTCATTCGCACCGCGATCCGGGCGCCCGGCACCATCCAGCTCGACGAACGGCGGGTCTCCGTCATCTCCATGCGATCGGAGAGCTGGGTTCAGAAAGTCACCAACGTGACCACCGGCACGAGAGTGACCAAGGGCCAACCCTTGATGGAGATCTACAGCCCGTTGATCTCCTCGGCCGCAGCCGAATACATCGCCACCATCAACTCCAAGACCACGGGCGGCAGCGTCGCCTATGGCCGCGGTTCGCGGCAGCGGCTCCAGAACCTCGACGTGCCCGACGCCGTGATCGCCGCCATGGAAAAAAGCGGCACCGTGCCGATCGCGATCGAATGGTCGGCGTCGCGCGACGGCGTCGTGCTCGAGCGCACGGCCGTCGAGGGCATGCGCGCGCAGCCCGGCGACGTGCTGTTCCGGGTCGCGGATACTTCGGTGGTCTGGGCGGTGATCGACCTCGCGGAGCGCGATCTCGGCGCCGTCTCGGTCGGCCAGCCCGTCATCATACGTGCGCGAAGCTATCCGGGCCGGGAATTCGCCGGCAAGATCAGCGTGATCTATCCGCAGCTGAACAAGGACACGCGCACCGCGCGCGTCCGGATCGAGCTATCCAATCCGGACTTTGCCTTGCTTCCGGATATGTATGTCGACGCCGAGATCGACACCGGCGATCCGCAAGCCGTGCTTGCCGTTCCCGAGAGCGCCGTGCTCGATACCGGCTCAAGGCAGGCGGTGTTTATCGACAAGGGCGAAGGGCGGTTCGAACCGCGCGATGTGAAAATCGGCCATCGCGGCGGCGGCTATGTCGAGATACGCGAGGGCGTTGCCGAAGGCGAACCGGTCGTCGTCGCCGCCAACTTCCTGATCGACGCCGAGAGCAATCTGAAGGCGGCGCTGAAAGGTTTCTCGGATGCGGGAGATAAGCCATGATCGCCCGTCTCATCGCCTGGTCGGCGCGCAATCTCCTGCTGGTGTTTTTCGGCGCCGGCTTCGCGGCCGCTGCCGGCATCTATGCGCTGGCGCATCTGCCGCTCGACGCCATTCCTGATCTCAGCGACACCCAGGTGATCGTCTATACGGAATATCCGGGGCAGGCGCCGCAGGTGATCGAGGATCAGGTCACCTATCCCCTGACCACCGCCATGCTCACGGTGCCGCGCTCGAAAGTGGTGCGGGGCTTCTCGTTCTTCGGCGTCTCGTTCGTCTACGTCATCTTCGAGGATGGCACCGACATCTACTGGGCCCGCTCGCGGGTGCTGGAATTCCTCAATAGTGCGG
>JBAUUA010000677.1:0-2344 GCA_049582465.1 Bradyrhizobium sp.
TAGGGCAGCGCGACATTGGCGATGGTGGTGTCCAGCGCCTGCATGATGGTCGCGGTCATGGCGCAGATCGTCACCATGTTCCGGCGCAGGCCGGGAACGGCGACGGGTGCTGCGGCTGACGTTGACATTGCTAGCGCCCCAACGACGGTGTGCTCCCTCTCCCATCGGGAGAGGGTTGGGGTGAGGGGTTACGGTCTATCGTGAGGGCGTAACCCCTCACCCGGATCGCAAGGGCGATCCGACCTCTCCCGATGGGAGAGGTGGCGGAACGGCTGGATTTCGATGCCACCTTCATGGCTGGTCTATTCGTCCTTCGCCGCCGATGCCGGGGCGAAGCCGAGCAGGGCGGCCAGCGAACGGTGATGGCCGGTGTCGATCGAGGTATAGGCGCTCATGCCGGCTTTCAGCTTCCGCACATATTTGTCGTTGGCGTCGAAATAGATCCGCACCGGCACGCGCTGCACCACCTTGACGAAATTGCCGGTGGCGTTCTGCGGCGGCAGGATCGCGAATTGCGCGCCGGTGCCGGGGCTCAGCGAGCCGATCGTGCCCTTGAAGGCGTGATCGGGGAAGGCATCGACGTCGATGGTGACGGTCTGGCCGACCGCGACATAGGTGAAGTCGCTTTCCTTCAGATTGGCGTCGACCCAGGGCTTCGAAGTGTCGATGACCGCGAATACCGGCGTGCCCGCGACGATGAAGCGGCCGAGCTGGATCTGATCGACCTGGGTCGCGACGCCGGCCATCGGCGCGCGCACCGTGGTCAGGTCGAGATTGCGCTGGGCGTCGTCGAGCGCGGCCTTGGCCTGCAGATAGGCTGGGAACTGCTCGAGCGGCAGCTCGGGGTTGCCGAGCAGCTGGTTGAGTGCGGTGGATTGCTGCTGCTTGACGAGCTGCAGCTGCGCCTGCGCCGTGACCAGAGCGGTGGCGCTGTTGTCGAGGTCGAGCTGGGAGCCGAAATTGCTCTTGGCGAGCGCTGTCTTGCGATCGACGTCGCGCTGCTTGAGCGCGATGCCGGCGTTGACGAGATTGACCGTGTCGCCATAGAGCTTGACGTTGGCGACGAGATTGTCGTGGCTGGTCTTGGCATCGTCGAGCTTGGCGCGCGCCTGCGCCACCAGCAGCCGGAACGGCACCGGATCGATCTGGAACAGGACGTCGCCGGCTGAGACCTGCTGGCCTTCCTTCACGGCGACATTGATGATCTTGCCGGAGATGTCCGGCGTGATCAGCACCTTCTGCGCGCCGACATAGGCGTCGTCGGTGGTCACGTAGCGCCCGCCGTTGAGGTAGAAGGTCAGGCCCGCGAGCAGCGCCACCAGCGGCACCACGACGAGCAGCAAGGTGCGGCGATAGCGGCGCATGCCGGCCATCAGCCGGCGGCGCGGTTCCGCGGCAATCTTGATCCGGGGTTTGCCGGCCGGATTGCCCTTCTGCTCGGGCGGAAATTTCAGGATCGGATCAGCCATAGCGCTGTTCCTTCTTCGGCGGTTCCGCCGGATTGTTCTGTATGGCGTTACGCACGTTTTCCTTGATGGCCTCCAGTTGGGCGAGCAGGCGATGGGGGTCGGCCGGATTGATGCCCTCGAGCGCGGCGGCGGTCAGTTCGGAGCGCAAGCCCCCCAGTTTGCCGAGCAGCGGGCGGGCGGCCTTGCGCAGATAGAGCCGGTTGACGCGGCGGTCGGTCTCGTCGCCGCGGCGCTCGATCCAGTCATTGTCGCAGAGCTTGTCGATCAGCCGCGTCAGCGTGATCGGCTGCATCTCCATCTGTTCGGCGAGTTCCGACTGTTTCAGGCCCTCGGTGCGTTCGACCTTGGCCAGCACGGCCCATTGCGCGCGGGTGATGCCGTAACGCGCCGCCTGCTTGTCGGCATAGGCGCGCACCAGGCGCTGCAATTCGCCGAGCGTAAACAAGAAGTTCATATCCACGGGGCCGCGGGCCATCGGGGGTCGCCTCCATAAGCTTTGGATATAATAAGCTAGCTTATTAAAACGATATGGCAAGTTTAGGGAGACCAGACCCGCCGGCAGCACATGGCTCGGTTCCCGTGGCGGCCCCGGAAAGACGTGGAATTTGGGATTACCGGGGTAAAATGCTACATGATTTGAACGGTACGAACGGTCGGGCCGGAGTCGACTGCCCGGACCGGCCGCGTTACGTGACCCCCCATGGCCCTGACCAAACCGACCTTTCCCGCGCCCGATCACGACCACCGCCGCTGCGCCGCGGACGCGATCGATCATGCCGAACAGGTATGCAAGCAGCGTTCGCAGAAATTCACCCCGATCCGGCGTCAGGTGCTGCAGGCGCTGTTGTCCAGCCACCGTCCGCTCGGCGCCTATG
>JBAUUA010000678.1:0-2727 GCA_049582465.1 Bradyrhizobium sp.
GATCAAAGAGGTGCGTGCTGCAATCCACCCGAAAAATAAAGGTGATTTCCTGATCTTTGACGCAAATCATTGCGCGGGGTGCCGTCTGCATCGTAAGCGCCAAGCAGAGGCCGTTCAGGTCTTGTAGTTCCACGGCATAAGTTTTTCGATCTGGGAGATGGGCCAACCGTTGGCGATGCGCTGAAGCGTCAGCGCGAGCCAAGTTAGCGGATCGACGTCGTTCATTTTGGCTGTCTGCAGTAGGGTGGCGATTGTTGCCCATGTCCGGCCGCCACCGTCGCTGCCCGCGAAGAGCGCGTTCTTGCGCGTGATTGTTTGAGGCCGGATCGCCCGCTCGACGATGTTGGAATCGATCTCAACACGGCCGTCGATGAGGAAGCATTCGAGAACTTTGCGCCTGGACGTGGCATAGCGGATGGCCTCGGCCAGCTTCGACTTCCCCGAGATACGCGGCAGCTCCATTTCCCAGAGATTGAACAGTTCGGCCACAATGGCGGCAGACCGTTGCTGACGGGCGGCCATTCGCGCTGCCGGGGCAAGGCCGCGGATGTCGCCTTCAATCTTCCAAAGCGCGCCCATGGTTGTGACGGTCTGTGTTGCAAGGCGCGAGCTGCCATTGAGATGCAGCTCATAGAACCGTCGACGCAAATGCGCCCAGCATCCCGCCAGCGTCACCGTTTCATTGCTTGCGCCGGGGCCGGTTTTGGCAAGCCTTGTATAGGCCGAGTAGCCATCGACCTGCAGGATCCCGGTGTAGCCCGCCATATGACGCGCAACGCAGTCGCCACTGCGGCTGTCCTCGAAGCGGTAGGCCACCATGGGCGGACCGACGCCGCCGAAGGGTCTGTCGTCACGGGCATAGGCCCATAACCAGGCCTTTTGGGTCTTGCCGGAACCGGGAGCCAACGTCGGCAACGTGGTCTCATCGGCAAATACCCGCTCGCCCTGCTTGACCCGTTCCAGAACGTAGTCGGCCAGAGGCTGCAGTTCGAAGCCAACCTTGCCCATCCACTGGGCCATCAGCGAGCGGTCCAGCTCGACCTGGTCCCGCGCATAGATGGCTTCCTGCCGATACAGCGGCAAACCATCGGCATATTTGGAGACGGCGATCTGAGCCAGAAGCGCTTCGGTGGGGATGCCACTTTCGATAATATGGGGTGGCGCCGGCGCCTGGATCACGCCATCGCGGTCCCGGTAGGCGTATTTCGGGCGGCGCGTGACGATCACCCGGAACTTCGCCGGCATCACGTCCAGACGCTCCGACACGTCCTCGCCGATCAGAACCTTCTCCAGCCCCTCACAGCCTGCGGGAATCTGAGGTTCGATGACAATCTCAATCCGCTCCAGATGAGCCGCGAAGCCTTTTCGGGAACGCGGCGCACGTTTCGGCTTGTCCTGAGCGGTGCTTTCGAGCTCGGCTTCGATCGCCGCCAGGCCGGTCTTGATCTCGTCGAACACGAAGGCATGCTGCTCGTCGTTCAATGTCGCGCCGCGCAGGCGCTCCGAGCGAGTACCGTAGCGCGACCGCTCCAGCATCCTCACGATCGCCGTCAGCGTCGCAATCCGCTCGTCGGCCGTCTTGTTCGCCACTTCGAGATGGCTGGTGCGCGCTTCCAGCAACGCCCTCTGCTCAGCCATGGCGACGATCATCGCCTTCAGCGCATCAACGTCGTCGGGAAGCTCTGCAACGGCCATCGTCATCGCCGCCATCACAGCATATTCGCGGCCAGTTTCCCAAGCTTCTCAAAAGCCTGATTCAAAATGCCACAGGTTTTTTAGCCCATCGATTGCGGCCGCTTCACTGCCACCGGTCGGACCTTCTTCCAGTCCAGCCCATCGACCAGCGCAAGCAACTGGGCATGGTTCAATTGCAACGTGGCCGGCCCAATCCGGGGCCAGCAGAATTGCGCGTCCTCAAGCGTCTTGGCAAACAGACACACCCCCGTGCCATCAAACCAGACCGCCTTGATCCGGTCCGCTCTTTTCGAGCGGAATACGTAAAGCGCGCCACTGAATGGATCAGCGCCACCATCCCGGACCAGGGCCATCAAACCGGTTGCTCCCTTGCGGAAGTCAACCGGCATGCTCGCCACATAAACCTGCACTCCAGCGGGAATCATGCCTTGCGAACCGCCCGGATCACATCGGCAAGCCGATCAGGGTCGACGTCCCCGCCGGCGCGCACCACCACATCGCCGATGACAACTTCTACCGTGTCGCTCCGCATCGATTCAAAGCGCGTGAACCTGACCGGCCGGCTCGGCGATGCGCCCAATGGCGCAACCACCCCAGAGGCTATCGCCTTGCGACGCCATGCAAACAGTTGCGACGGATCCAGCCCATTTGACCGTGCAATCGCCGACACGTTCGCACCGGCAACCAACGTCTGTCCGACGATCCTGGCCTTCTCCTCATCAGACCATGACCGGTAACTGCGCGCCGGACTGCTCGACAGCCGAACAGGGCTCGCTGTGAGAACTTCGAAGCTTCTGCTATCAGACATAGGTTTGTTCACAGGCGTCTCCTTGGACAAATCACCAGGAGATTCTCTGCTCTTCAAACAATCCGCGCTACGTAGGGTCTCCTACGCGCTTACTCTGCATCCGACGATTGGTCTCCATTTGGTGCGGAAGTTCGGGTATGTACTCTCGAGAAATATTCGTTGTCGAAGGAGATGCCGCAGTCCGTCAGACTCTCACGATCGTTCTGACGACGGCAGGCTATAAG
>JBAUUA010000679.1:0-3279 GCA_049582465.1 Bradyrhizobium sp.
GGCGATAAACTTAGCGTAGAGCTTGTCTGCTGCCCGTGGGCTGATCGCCTTGCCTTCACTCGCTTGTACGCCGTTCATACTTCACGCTTGGAAATACAATACGGTTTTGCTTTATCCACGCGGGTCCTCCCCTTTCAGGTTGCCCACAAGACAAAGCCGGGCGATGTCACTCCTTCGGTCCAGTCCCATTACAGGACCTTCATCCCTACAACGAGTGACTCCGCCCCTGTGTCCCGCATCGGTACTCTTGCTCTCACGGAGTCTATCCGCTTGAGCTTCTCCCTTGGCATCGGGACGACAGGTTCCTGAGTTCCTTATCAAAGCCTGGATCAAGGTTGCGCGTTTCGCGGGATCGTGAGCACGGATTTCACCGCATCGTGAGCAACGATTTCAGAGCATCGTGAGCAGCGATTTCAGGCGATCGTGAGCAGGTTTTCGCGGCGCCGGGCGCTTCGGCCGACAACTCAACCGGGCTACGGATTTCTCATTCAACCAATGAGGAAGCCTGATGCCTACCGAGAGATTGTCGATGCGCCGGATCCGAGAAGTTTTACGTTTGAGGCACCAGGGCCTGACCGAGCGCGTCATCGCGCGCACGTTGGGAGTGAGCAATGGGGTCGTGCATGGCTACGTGCGTCGCGCACGCCTTGCGGGGCTGACCTGGCCGCTGCCGGAGGGTCTGGACGACGAGGGCCTGGAGCTGCTGCTGTTCCCGGCGCCGCCGGCTGCCTCGCAAAGCGACCGGCGCCCGGCACCGGATTGGGCTTATGTCGAGAAGGAGCTGCGCCGCCGCAGCGTGACCCGATTGCTGTTGTGGGAAGAGTATCGCGCCGCCAATCCAGACGGCTTTGGATATACCTGGTTTTGCACGACCTTCGAGGCCTGGAAGCAGCGCGCGCGGCCGAGCATGCGCCAGACCCACGTCGGCGGGGAGAAGGTGTTCGTCGATTTCGCCGGCGACACCATCGACATCTTCGACCCCATCACCGGCGAAGTGCGCGCCATGAAGCTGTTCGTCGCGGCGATGGGGGCCTCGAACTACACCTACGCCGAGGCCTGCCCAAGCGAGAGCCTGTCCGACTGGATCGGCGTGCATGCCAGCCTGTTCCGGTATCTCGGCGGCGTGCCGAAGTTCGTGGTCTGCGATAACCTCAAGGCCGCCGTGACCAACCCGGATCGCTACGATCCCGGGATCAACCGAACCTATGCCGAGATGGCCGGTCATTACGGCACCGCGATCCTGGCGGCGAGGCCGAGGCGGCCAAAGGACAAGGCCAAGGTTGAGGTCGCCGTGCAGATCGCCCAGCGCTGGATCCTGGCCCGGCTGCGCAATCAGCGCTTCTTTTCCCTGGCGGAACTAAATACCGCCATCCGAGGGCTCGTCGTCGAACTCAACGCCCGCCAGATGCGCGGTTTCGGCTCCAGCCGGGCCGAACTGTTCGCCGAGATCGATCGTCCCAAGCTGGGAGAACTGCCGGACCAGCCCTACGTCTTTGCGCGCTGGAAGCGTTGCCGCGTCGCACCCGATTATCACGTCGAGATCGACGGTCATTGGTACTCCACCCCTTACCGCCTGATCCGTGAACTTGTCGATGTCCGCATCGCCGACAAGACCGTCGAGGTCTTCCACAAGGGGCAGAGGATCGCCAGCCACGCCCGTGTTTCCAATCGGCGTGGCCATACCACCATCGCCGATCATATGCCGAGCGCCCATCGCCGCTACGGCAAATGGACACCGGGAGGGCTGATCGCCGCCGGCGAGAAGATCGGTCCATCGACCGCGGCGTTCTTCCAGGTCGTCATCGAGGCCCGGCCGCACCCCGAGCAAGGCTTTCGCACCTGCCTCGGCATCCTGTCGCTGGCCAGGAGCTACGACAATGCGCGCGTCGATGCGGCCTGCCGGCGCGGCATCCTGATCAAGGCTCGCTCTGTCGCCTCGATCCGTTCGATCCTCAAGAGCGGGCTCGATCGCGCTTTCCTCGACGAGACGTCCGACCACCAGCCCCTGCGCCACGGCAACATCCGCGGTCAGGGCTATTTCCACTGAACCAGGGAGACCCCAATGCTGACACATCCCACCCATGAACGGCTGATTACGCTCGGCTTGACCGGAATGGCCAAAGCCCTCCAGGAGCAGCGACGATCACCTGATCTCGACGCCCTGTCGTTCGAGGAGCGCGTCGGACTGCTGGTCGATCGCGAAGCCGCCGAGCGCGACACCAAACGTCTCACGACCCGCCTCAAGTTCGCCGCGTTGCGCCAGAGCGCATGCGTGGAAGACCTCGATTGGCGCTCGCCACGCGGCATCGATCGCAGCGTCTTCGCCAGACTCGTCGGCGGCGACTGGATCGACCGCAACGAGAACCTGCTCATCACGGGGGCAACCGGGCTCGGCAAGAGCTGGATTGCCTGCGCCCTCGGCCACAAGGCCTGCCGCGACAATCGTTCGGTACAGTATCATCGCGTCCCGCGGCTGTTTGAGGCGCTCGCCCTGGCTCGCGGCGACGGCCGATATGGCCGGCTGCTCAAAACCATCGGCCGCGTTCAACTCCTGATTCTCGACGATTGGGGCCTGTCAGTTCTAAATCCGTCCGAACGGCGCGACCTCCTAGAAATACTGGACGACCGCCACGGTCGCGCCTCTACCATCGTCACCAGTCAGGTCCCTGTTGAACATTGGCACGACGTTATCGGCGACCCAACCCTCGGCGACGCCATCCTGGATCGCCTCGTTCACAACGCTCACCGCCTGCAACTCTCCGGAGAAAGCATGCGAAAGCAAAACGCCCGCAATCAAACTCTTGACGCCAACTCAAACCCCTGAACCAATCACCATGTCGGCCAAAGCGGCTGCTCACGATCGCGCGAAATCCATGCTCACCATCGCGTGAAATGGTTGCTCACCATCAGCGAAATGCGCATACGCCCCTCGAGTGGGACGAGACGGAGGGATTGTTAAAGTGATTTGCTCCTTCGGAAAATCAGAATATTTTTGCAAAAGGGGCTGGACAGCCAAATCAGCAGACGACCCGACGGGCAAATCACGGCGCGGTTTCTTGCACGCATCTCGCCTCGCACGAAATGCCGGCGTCCTCGAGGGGCGAGTCGACCGCCGCGGAACAGCGGGATCGGATCCTCGAAAGGGCGTTTTCCATCCGCGTTGAGCCTTCACGCACCGTCTTCACTACGAGAGAGATCCTAGCGGAAAATTCTCGGCAACTTCCTTCAGGAATTGCAGGCGGCTTCTCTTCAAGGATACCAGAAGTGGCCCTCTAAGAT
>JBAUUA010000680.1:0-1950 GCA_049582465.1 Bradyrhizobium sp.
CATCTGCGCACCGACGGCACCTCGATGCTGACGCTGATGCGCAACGTCGCGAGCTCGATCGGCATTTCCATCGTGATAGCGCAGCTGACGGAAGGATCGCGGCGGGTCTACGCGGTCCTGAACGAGCACGTCACCCCGTTCAACCACGCCATGCAGATGCCCAACGTGCGCGGCATGATCGACATGAGCAGCGACGCCGGCCGCGCCATGGCCGACGTCATGATCGCCGTGCAGGCGCAGATCATCGCGTTTTCGCAGGACTACCAGATGGTGATGGTGTTCACGCTGTGCGCGATTCCGCTGGCGGTCATCATCGGCTCGACCAAGGTCGTGCTGCGCAAGCAGGCGATGGCGCCGGAACATGCGGTGATCGAGTAGCCGCGGGGTTGCGGCACGCCGCAGTACCTGCACGTCATACGCGGGCTTGACCCGCGTATCCATCAATCTTCACGAGAAGCATTTTTTCAGGAAGATGGATGGCCGGGTCAAGCCCGGCCATGACGTACGTAAGCGTGCCGGCTTCAGTTCAGTTTCTCGATCGCCATCGCGACGCCCTGCCCGACGCCGACGCACATGGTCGCGAGCGCGCGTTTTCCGCCGCGCTTCTCCATGCCGTGCACGGCCGTCATCGCCAGCCGGGCGCCGCTCATGCCGAGGGGATGACCGAGCGCGATGGCGCCGCCATGTGGGTTGACGAAATCGGCATCGTCCTTGACGCCGAGCTGGCGCAGGCAGGCGATGCCCTGGCTGGCGAAGGCCTCGTTGAGCTCGATCAGGTCGAAATCCCCGATCTTCAGGCCGAGCCGCTCCATCAGCTTGCGGGTCGCCGGCACCGGGCCGATGCCCATGATGCGCGGCGGCACTGCGGCGGACGCGAGACCGAGAATACGCGCCCGCGGCGTCAGCCCGTGCTTCTTCACCGCCGCTTCCGAGGCGAGGATCATCGCAGCCGCCCCGTCATTGACGCCTGACGCATTGCCGGCCGTCACCGTGCCGGGATTGCGCACGATAGGCTTCAGTTTTGAAAGGCCCTCGAGCGTGGTCTCGGGCCGCGGATGCTCGTCCTTGTCGACGCTCACGGGTCCGGCCTTGCCGCCGGGCACCGCGACGGCCGTGATCTCCTCGGCGAAATAGCCCGATGCGATCGCGGCACCTGCGCGCTGCTGCGAGCGGATCGCGAACGCGTCCTGATCGGCGCGCGAGATCTGGAATTCCTCGGCGACGTTCTCGCCGGTCTCGGGCATGGCGTCGACGCCGTATTGCGCCTTCATCAGGGGGTTGATGAAGCGCCAGCCGATGGTGGTGTCGAAGATTTCGGCCGAGCGCGAAAACGCCTCCGCGGCCTTGCCCATCACGAACGGCGCCCGCGTCATCGACTCGACGCCGCCGGCAATGGCGAAATCGATCTCGCCGGCGCGGATCGCGCGGCCGCCGGCGCCGACCGCGTCCAGTCCCGAGGCACAGAGGCGATTGAGCGTCTGGCCGGGAACCGATTCAGGCACGCCCGCCAGCAACAGCGCCATCCGCGCCACGTTGCGATTGTCCTCGCCGGCCTGGTTGGCGCAGCCGAAATAGACTTCGTCCACCTGCGACCAGTCGAGATTGGGATGGCGCGCCATCAGGGCCTTGATCGGGGCAGCGGCCAGATCGTCGGCGCGCACCTTGGCGAGCGAGCCGCCGAAGCGGCCGATCGGGGTCCTCACGGCATCGCAAATGAATACATCGCGCATTGAATCTCTCCCTGAATGCCGCGTTTCCCAGGCTGAACGGCCGGAATGATGGCGAGTTTTAGGAGCGCGGTCGCGGCAGGTCAATTGACGGCTCTAGTACCCGGAATCATAGCTGAGTGATACGGCGGTCTTTGAAGCGGCGTTGACGGACCTTTTTCTTGGTCCAGACGAAGGGCTCAGCTCTGAGGTTATATGCTTTGATGTAGGCGTCGATATGCTG
>JBAUUA010000681.1:0-4112 GCA_049582465.1 Bradyrhizobium sp.
CCGATGACCGGCGGCTGAAACAAAGCGTTTTCGAGCGAAGTGGGGACCGGTTCGCGTGAAGAAAACGCGTCAAACAAAAGACCAACCGTCATGACCGCGATCGTTACCGTCCGGATCCAGGAAGCCGATTTCGACATCGCGCGGGAAATTGCCGCGCTGACCAGGGGTCGCACCGATATCGGCGCCGTCGTCACCTTCTCCGGCATCTGCCGCGGCAGCGAGGGCGGCGAGCCCATCGCGGCGCTGACGCTCGAACATTATCCCGGGATGGCGGAAGCCGAAATCATGCGGCACGCCGAAACCGCGATGTCGCGCTGGCCGCTCACAGGCCTGACCGTCATTCACCGCTTCGGCCGCATCACGCCCGGCGAGAACATCGTGCTGGTCCTGACCTCTTCGCAGCACCGCCAGGCGGCGTTCCAGGCGGCGGAGTTCCTGATGGATTACCTGAAGACCAGCGCCCCGTTCTGGAAGCGCGAGGAAAGCGCCGATCGATCCAGTTGGGTCGAGGCCCGCCACCACGACGACGAAGCCGCCGCGCGCTGGACCAAATCCTGATGGCCAAACGCGCCAGGCCGATAGCCGGTCGCGGCCGTGCCGCGAAACTTCCGAACAAACGCGGCCGCGCCGCGCCATGGCCGAAAGTGCCGGCCGGCGAACTTGCGACCCTGCTCGATTTCGTCCGCTATGCGGTGAGCCGCTTCACCGAGGCGAGGCTGGTGTTCGCGCACGGCACCACCGATCCCGTGGCCGAAGCCGCCTTCCTGGTCTGCGAAACCCTGCATCTGCATCCAGACCAGTTCGAGACGTTCGCGACCGCCCGCGTCACGGCGCGCGAGGCCAAGGCGATCCTCGAGGTGATCGGCCGCCGCGTCGCGACGCGGAAACCCGCCGCCTATCTGGTCAACAAGATCTATCTGCGCGGCCTGCCCTTCTATGTCGACGAGCGCGTCATCGTGCCGCGCTCCTTCATCGGCGAGTTGCTGGATTCGCATTTTGCCGGCGAGGCCGGTGAAGGCGGCTCGCTGATCGACGACCCCGCCGCGGTGGACAGCGTGCTCGACCTCTGCACCGGCTCGGGGTGTCTGGCAATCCTCGCCAGCCGGAACTTTCCCAATGCGCAGGTCGACGCGGTGGATATCTCGAAAGACGCCCTCGAGGTCGCCGCACGCAATGTCGCCGATTACGGCCTCGGCGACCGGGTGAGGCTGTATCGCGGCGACCTGTTCGGACCGCTCGGCGACAGGCGTTACGACCTCATCATTTCCAACCCGCCCTATGTCGATGCGCAAGGCATGGCGGATTTGCCGCGCGAATGCCGCGCCGAGCCGAAACTCGCCTTTGACGGCGGCGAAGATGGGCTCGACCTGGTCCGCCGTATCCTGAACGATGCCGGGGAGCATCTAACGCCCGAGGGCGGGCTGCTATGCGAGATCGGCCGCGGCCGCGAGTTCCTGGAGGCTGCCTACCCGCAATTACCGTTGCTGTGGCTCGACACCGAGGATTCCGAGGGCGAGGTATTCTGGATCGGGGCCGCCGATCTCTGAGCGTGGTTTGGCGCCCCGAGGAAGGTCGCACGCTGACCAGAAAACCGCCCGATTGGGCGGAAATAGTGCGCCCCGTGGCGTTCCCGTGGCGCGCCGAAACTGATAGCTTGCGCCGCAACCCGCCACGCCCCAAAACTTGAAGAGGCCCCCCATGCTGGACAAGAGCCCCCGCCCCGCCGCCGTCAACGTGCCCAACGACCTCGCTGCGCACTGGATGCCGTTTACCGCCAACCGGGCCTTCAAGAAGAACCCACGGCTGCTCGCCGGCGCCAAGGACATGCATTACATCACCGTCGACGGCCGCAACATCATCGATGCCGCCGCCGGCATGTGGTGCTGCAATGCCGGCCACGGCCGCGCCCAGATTGCCGAGGCGATCGCCAAGCAGGCCGCGGCCCTGGATTACGCCCCGCCGTTCCAGTTCGGCATTCCGCAGGCCTTCGAGCTCGCCAGCCGCATCGCCGACCTGGCGCCCGCCGGCCTCGACCACGTGTTTTTCTGCAATTCCGGGTCGGAAGCCGCCGACACCGCGCTCAAGATCGCGCTGGCCTATCATCAGACCCAGGGCCAGGGCACCCGCAGCCGCCTGATCGGCAGGGAGCGCGGCTATCACGGCGTCGGCTTCGGCGGCACGTCGGTGGGCGGTATCGTCAACAACCGCAAGATGTTCGGCACGCTGCTCGCCGGCGTCGACCACCTGCCCCACACCTATGACCGCGACAAGCAGGCCTTCACCAAGGGCGAGCCGGAATATGGCGCGCATTTCGCCGATGAACTGGAGCGGCTGGTCAATCTGCACGGCGCCTCCACCATCGCCGCCGTCATCGTCGAGCCGATGGCCGGATCGACCGGCGTGCTGCCGCCCCCGAAGGGCTATCTCAAGCGGCTGCGCGAGATCACCCAGAAGCACGGCATTTTGCTGATTTTCGACGAGGTCATCACCGGTTACGGCCGGCTCGGCTTCGCCTTCGCCGCGGAGCGCTATGGCGTGCTGCCCGACATGCTGACCTTCGCCAAGGGCATCACCAACGGCGCCGCCCCGATGGGCGGCGTGCTGGTGCGCGACACCATCCACGACGCCTTCATGAGCGGCCCGGAGCACATGGTGGAACTGACCCATGGCTATACCTATTCGGCGCATCCGATCGCCTGCGCCGCGGCGCTGGCGACGCTCGACATCTACCGCGACGAAAAGCTATTCGAGCGGGCCAACAAGCTCGAGCCGAAATTCGCCGATGCCGTGATGTCGCTGAGAAGTGAGCCGAATGTGGTGGATATCCGCACCATTGGTCTCACCGCCGGCATCGACCTCGCGCCCCGCGCCGACGCGCCCGGCAAGCGCGGCTTCGATGCGCTCAACAGCGCCTTCCACGACAACGATCTGATGCTGCGCATCGCCGGCGACACGCTGGCGCTGACGCCGCCCTTGATCGTCAGCGAGGACCAGATCGGCGAGATCGTCGGCAAGGTCGCCAAGGTGATCCGCGCGGTGGCGTAGCGCGGCTTCCTCGCCTTTCGCCGCTCGCGGCCCTTTTTCACCGATCCCTCTCCCCGCATTTTTGCGGGGAGAGGCGGAAATTCGCGATGGCGAATTTCCGGTGAGGCAGGGACAAGCCCCCTTCTCGCCGCAACTCGAAATCTCGCGGGACGGGAGCCCCTCCCCCTCCAGGAACCAGCTCCGCTTGTCTCGTCCCCGCAACGGCGGGGCGAGTGCCGCCGCCGGGAAGCCGATATCCACGACTCCGTTCCGGGTGTGCCGAAAGAACACTAGCTTTTCGAATCAACATTGATGCTAAGGTTGCGGCACTCGGGGGAGCGCTGGCGGGCTTGTGCGAGGCGTTCTCCGGGTTTGGGGACACGAGGATTTGAGGGCCTTCCGCGCAACATGATCCGCATTTCCACAATTTTCATCGCCATCTGCATGGTGCTGGTCGCAGCATCCCTCGGCCTGATCCTGTATTCGGTGGCCGGCATCAGCGGAACGGAATCCGCGATAGTGGCGCTCACCGCGCTGACCTTCCTGATCCTCTACAACGCCGTTTCGATGCGGCTGCGCGATCGCACCGACGTCGGCAGCCAGATCGCGGACCTGTCGCGCGGCACCGCCGATCTCGCCCGCCAGGTCGCCGAGTTCGGCCGCCGCCTTGCCGCCATCGAGGGCAAGGTGGTGTCGGCGAATTCCGCCGGCGCCGACCGTATCCAGGCCGTGGCCGGCGAAATCAGCGAGCTGGGAGCGCTGGTCAAGCAGCTAGCGGTCTCCGTCGCCAGCCACGACGACATGCTGGCGGCGAATGCGGCGGCCGCGGCAGCCGCCGCGCCTGCCAGCAAGGCGGAGAACGAACGCCAACAGGAGCTGCCGCTGTCGACGGAAACCGTGCGGCATGTCACGCCACTGCCGCCCCTTACCGCCGTGCCCACCCCGGCCGCCGTCGCCAGCCCCCCCGCGCCCTCCCGCGGCCAGACGCAAATCCTCGCCGCGGTGAAGAGCGCCGTCGACGAGAACCGGATCGAGATCTATCTGCAGCCGATGGTGACGCTGCCGCAGCGCAAGGTGCGCTTCTACGA
>JBAUUA010000682.1:0-1786 GCA_049582465.1 Bradyrhizobium sp.
CCCTCGATGCGCTGCATCATGAAGCCGGTGCCGAGTTCGTCCTCGGGCGTCAGCACGTGCAGCACGCGCGGCGACGGCAGGCCGGCATCATGCGCGAGCTGCATCAACGTCGCCTCGGCGTCCAGCCCGGCCGCCCGCCCCGGCGACGCACCATAGCCCGGCGGCGCGCGGCGCAGGATCGCACCGATATTGCCGCCGGCGTGCACGATATCGAACGTCCAGGTCTCCTGGCTGGCGCCGCCGGAGAGTTTTGCGGCGCCAGTGACGCCGGTCGCGCCCGGACACCAGGCGGCGACGCAGCGTCCGAGTTGCGCTTCGATCATCTGCCCCTGAACTTCGCCGGGCGCTTTTCCAAAAACGCCGTGACGCCTTCCTTGAAATCCTCCGCCCTGCCCGCGATCCGCTGCGACTGGAATTCGAGATCGAGCTGGTCCTCGAACGAATTTTCCGGGCTGTCCCAGTACAGCTTGCGGATCAGCGACAGCGCAATCGTCGGACCGTTCGCAAGCTCATGCGCGAGCTTCATGGTCTCCTCCGTCAAGGCCGCGTCGTCGTGGACCCGGTTGACGAGGCCCCATTCGAGCGCCTTCTCGGCCGGAAGCCGCTCGCCCATCAGGGACAGTTCGACCGAGCGCGCCTTGCCGATCAGCCGCGGCAGCAGCCAGGTCGATCCGCAGTCCGGCACGAGGCCGATGCGGCGGAAGGCCTGCAGGAAATAGGACGAGCGCGCGCACAGGATCATGTCGCCCATCAGCGCAAAACTCATCCCGGCGCCGGCGGCCGGACCGTTCACCGAGGTGACGATCGGGCAATGCAGATTGCGCAGCCGGCGCAGGAACGGATGGAACGCGGTTTCCAGCGCCGCCCCGGCATTGCTCTTGCCGGGCTTCTGGTTGTTGCGGCCCTGCAGATTGGCGCCGGTGCAGAACGCCCGCCCGGCGCCGGTCAGCACCAGACAGCGGACCTCGTCCTTCTTGTCGTCAATGACGTCGAGCGCCTCGGCGAGACCGCCCAGCATGTCCATCGACACCGCGTTCATTACCTCCTGGTGGTCGAGCTTCAGGATGGCCACCGGACCGTCGAACTCGAGCGTGACGTGCTTGAACTGCATCTGTTTCCTCTTGGGTTGTGGTCCCGCGTTATTTCGTCCCGCGGTACAAAGGGTTGTTGCGATCTCGAGCCCATATTTGATTTTCTGGGCGGCCTTGTCCATGGTTGTGGGGGAACATCGGCCCGCCACCGGGCGCACCGCGCCAAACGCACGCCAAACCACACTGGAAACGCTCATGGGTATTTTCGACCTCACCGGCCGCGTCGCCGTCATCACGGGCGGCAATGGCGGCATCGGCCTCGGCATCGCGCAGGCGCTTGCGGCGGCCGGCTGCAATGTCTCGATCTGGGGCCGCAACGCCGAGAAGAACAAAAGCGCGGCAGCCACCATGGCCGGCTCTCCCGGCAAGGTCGACACCCGCATTTGCGACGTCAGCGATCCCGCTTCCGTCAACGCCGCGATGAAAGCGACGCTGGATGTTTTCGGCCGGGTCGACGGCTGCTTTGCCAACGCCGGCATCGGCGGCGGCGGACGGCGCGCCTTCATCGACCGCACCGAGGAAGAATGGCGTGCCATGTTCGCCACCAATCTCGACGGCGTCTTCCACGCCTTCCAGGCCGCCGCGCGCCACATGACCGAGCGCGCCGAGGCAGGCGACCGCTTCGGCCGGCTGGTGGCGACCTCGAGCCTTGCCTCGCTGTTCGGCACCGCGCGCAACGAGCATTACGCCGCGAC
>JBAUUA010000683.1:0-1518 GCA_049582465.1 Bradyrhizobium sp.
ATGGGCGTCGCGCAGCAATCTGCTGGTTGCAAATTCCTCGATGTAGCCGATGCCGCCGCGCATCTCCAGCGCATCGCCGCAGACCTTGCGGGCGTCGCGGGTGGCGCGGAATTTCAACGTCGGCGTCAGGATGCGCAGCAACGCCGCCGCGTCCTGGCTGCCGGCCTCGCCGCGGTCGAGCGCGTCGGCGGTGAGAAAGCTCATCGACAGCGCCTGCTCAGTAGCAAGCATGATCTTCATCAATTGCCGCCGCGCCAGCGGCAGGTCGATGATGCGGCTGCCGAACACCACGCGATTTTTCGCCACCGTCATGGCGTCGTGATGCGCGCGGCGCATCAGCGCGGTGGACTTGACGCCGTTGGAAAGCCGCGACGAATTGACCATCTCGGCCATCTGCACGAAGCCGCGGTCGAGCCGGCCGACCGCATAGGCGATCGCGCCTTCCAGCTTGATCTCGCCGGAGGCCATCGAGCGGGTGCCGAGCTTGTCCTTGAGCCGCACGATCCGGTAGTGATTGGGCGAGCCGTCATCGAGGAAGCGCGGCATCAGGAACAGGCCGACGCCGCGCGTGCCGCCCTCGGCGCCTTGCGGCCGCGCCAGCAGCATCACGACTTTCGCGTCGGCATTGGAGCAGAACCACTTTTCGCCGGACAAGCGCCAGTGGTCGCCCTCCTGCACGGCGATCGTGGTCAGCGTACCGACGTCGGAGCCGCCTTCCTTCTCCGTCATGAACTGGCCGCCCTGCGTCAGCCTGTTCATGTCGGTCTGCGTCAGCCCGTCCAGATATTTTGCCTTCAGCGCCTCGCTGCCGAATTTCGCAAGCAGCTTGCCGCAGCCGTCGGTGACGTTGATCGGGCAGCCCAGGCCGAACTCGGCCTGGTTGAACAGGAACGTAAAGGCGTGCTTGGCCACCACGGGATAGGGCTCGTGCCAGCCCATGATGCCCTTGCGCAGCGACATCGCGTGAATGCCGAACTCGCCGAATGCGGCGCGCTCGAGTTCGCGATAGGCCGGATGATATTCGATCCACTGCGCATCGCGCCCGAAACGGTCGCGCTGGTGCAGCACCGGCACGTGGCGGTCGGCGAGCCGCGCGCATTCGTCGAGATGGCCGCCGGCGAGCGCGCCGAGCCGATCGAGATGCGGCTCGATATGGCGAAACAACGCGTCAGGCAGATGAATCCGCAAGAGGTCGGTGAGCGCCGGATCGGCGCGGTAGAAATTCATCCCCGACGTATCCGGCGCGAGCAGTCCCGGCCGGTCGGCGGGGCTGGTCACGTCAGTTTGTCTGGCCAGCTCTCGCATTTGCATCTCTTGTTCGTTCCGCGCCCTGTGTTCTAGTTGCAGGTTTTAGATGATATAGATCATTCCAGACCAGGCGGGCGACGATAAGCCGTCATAAGACATATCAGGAGGAATGCCCCATGGCGGAGGCTTATCGCATCATCGGCGCCGAGATGTCGCCTTACTCGGTCAAGGTGCGCTCCTATTTTCGCTACAAAGCCATCCCGCATCAAT
>JBAUUA010000684.1:0-8086 GCA_049582465.1 Bradyrhizobium sp.
TGCGAAGGGGCACCGAGTTCTCGATGATGCTGGGTCCCAACGAGCTGATGAACAGCCGGCTCAGCGGATCCGAGGAGGCGCTGGCCACGCTCGCCTGCCGGCGGATCGAAGCGATCAAGCGTCCGCATCTGCTGATCGGCGGGCTGGGCATGGGGTTCACGCTCCGCGCCGCGCTCGCCGTGCTGGGACCCGGGGCGCGGATCACGGTGGCCGAACTCGTGCCCGCCGTGATCGCCTGGGCGGGCGGTCCGATGGCCGAAGTGTTTGGCGACAGCCTGAAGGATCCGCGCGCCGACATTCGCGAGGCCGACGTCGTCGACGTGATCGGGTCTCACGCTGCCGCATTCGACGCCATCCTGCTCGATGTCGACAACGGCCCGGAGGGACTGATCCGCAAGGCCAATGATGCGCTGTATGATGCGAAGGGGTTGAAGGCGATCCGCCGCGCGCTGCGGCCGGGCGGCGTGCTCGCCGTCTGGTCGTCGGGGCCGCACCCCGCCTTCACCAAGCGGCTTCGCGACGCCGGCTTCGACGTCAACGAGGTCAATGTGCGCGCCACGACCCGGCGCAGCGGCGCGCGCCATGTCATCTGGTTTGCGACGAAGCCGGAAGGCGGACGCTAGCTCATCAACGGAAAAATTTCGCTGGCAGGCCTGCCGGTCAGTGGCGGGTGCTCTGCGCCACCGCGCCGACGAGCGAGTCGGTCCATGGCCATTCGCTGGAGACGAGCTTGCTCGCGACCAGGATCAGCGTCACGGCGAGCAACAGCCGCAGCGCGGTTTCCGGCACGCGGGTGGCGAAATAGCTGCCGATGACGATGCCGGGCAGGGAACCCATCAGCAGCACTGCCATCAGATGCCAGTCGATCGCGCCCAGCGCCCAGTGTCCGATACCGGCAATCAGCGTCAACGGCACCGCGTGCGCGATGTCGGAGCCGACGATACGCGACATCGGCAGATGCGGGTAAAGCAGCAGCAGCGCGGTGACGCCCACCGCGCCGGCGCCGACCGATGAGATCGAGACCAGCACGCCGAGGGCGGCGCCAACCAGTACGGTCGCGCGCGCGATCGTGCGGTCGTCGAGCCGCTCCATTCGCCAGCGAAGCGAGTCCATGATGGCCTTGCGGAAGATCAGCGATGCCGCCGTCAGCATCAGCGCGAAGGCCAGCACGATGTTGACCAGGCTGCGCGCGGCGGCGCTGTCGAGATTGAGCTGCCATAGCAGAATCAATGTCAGGATGCTGGCCGGAATACTGCCGCTGGCGAGCCGGATCACCGCCGGCCAGTGGATGCTGCGCGCCCAGCTGTGCACGACGCTGCCGCCGGTCTTGGTGGCGGCGGCATAGAGCAGATCGGTGCCGACCGCCGTCGAGGGATGAATGCCGAACAGCAGGATCAACAACGGCGTCATCAGCGAGCCGCCGCCAACGCCGGTCATCCCGACGAGAAGGCCGACGCCGAAACCCGAGGTGACGTAGAGCGGGTCGATCACCGGCATCAAGCGGGCCTGCAGGCGCGGTTCGTCATCGCAAAAGTTCCCTCGTTGGCCCTGCGGCGGACGTCGTCCTGACCACGTGATTCTCCCTGAGGTAGGATCATGCCCGGGATGACGGCAATAGCACGGCCGAAAAAAGAATGATCATTGCGTCGAACGCGCCTGGATAGGGATTCTTCCCTCCGAGCCTGTAAGCGGCGAAAGCGGCCGCCTCCGGGAACCGACCGGTAAAATGCTCCGGATCGAACCGTTCCGTGGGGCGCGGCTGGCGGCGTCGCCGATTAGCTAAATTGCCATCAATTGAAATCGCTTCAAGTCTGCAGGACGCCAGAACGGATCGGCGATCGGATTCGCATTCCGGGCCGCGTCGGTCACGCGAATGACTCGTATTGTCATGTGCGGCCACGAATGGCGGGATCGGATTCGCGTGGCAGAATATGAGCTGCGATTTGGATGCCGAGGGCCGTACAAATACTGAGCCCGCTTAGCAAGAACTTAGAGTTAAGGGCGCAGGGTATTTCAAATCTCGACCGATCAACCGGTAAGCGAGTATTCCTCCCTGGATTCAAATCATGCAAGCACTTTCAAGGCTGTCGATCAGCGCCAAGCTTTTCGCGATCGTTTCATTCCTGTTTCTCGTGATCGCCATCATCGGCGGATTTGCATTCATGCAGATGCGCGCGATCAACGCCGCGGCCCATGATATCCAGGCGCAATGGCTGCCGAGCGTTCGATGGGTCGGCGAGATGCGGGTGCAGTCGGCGCGCTTTCGCGCGGTGCTGCGCGATCATCTGATCGTCGCGGACGCCGAGCGGGCGGACGTCGACAAGAACCTCGCCGCGCGCAAGGCCGACTTCGAGAAGGCCGCGAAAGCCTACCAGCCTCTGATCTCCTCGCCGGCCGAGCGCGAACTCGCCGATCAACTGGACAAGCAGTGGCAAAGTTTTGCTGGCGCGTCAGCCGAGGTGCAATCGCTCGCCAACAAGGGCGACGTCGCGGCGGCAAAGGAGATCAACGCCAACAAGGTGGTGCCGGTCGGCCGCGCGATGGACGGGACGCTTGCGAAGCTCGTCGAACTCAACGACAAGGGCGCCGAGAGGGCCGGGCAGGGCGCCGAGGCAACCTATTGGAGCGCCATCCTGCTGATGAGCGTCATCCTCGGCGGCGCGATCGCGCTCGGGCTCGGTGCGGCGATCTACATGGTTCGCGACATCCGCCAGGGCATCGGCTCGATTCTGAAGCCGATGGGGCAACTGACCGACGGCGAGCTTTCCGTCGAGATTCCACACCAGGGCGAGGCTACCGAGATCGGCCGGATCGCCAGCGCGCTCCAGATCTTCAAGGAGGCGCTGGTCGCCAAGAAGGCGTCCGATGACGCAGCCAGGGCCGAAGACGCCATCAAGGCAGCGCGCGCTCAACGCATCGGCACGGCTACCGGCAATTTCGAGGCGATGATCGGCGAACTCGTGGATTCCCTTTCGTCCGCATCGACCGAACTGGAGGCGTCGGCAACGACGATGACGAAGACCTCGGATGGCACGATGTCGTTGTCCGATTCCGCCGCCTCGGCGTCGCGCGCGGTGACCGACAATATCCAGGCGGTTGCGGCGGCGACCGAAGAGATCACCTCGTCGGTCAACGAGATCGGCCGGCAGGTCCATGAATCCAACCGGATCGCTTCCACGGCCGTCAGCCAGGCGCAGAAAACCGACGCGAGCATCGCGCGGCTTTCGCTGGCCGCCGGCCGCATCAATGACGTCGTCAAGCTGATCAGGGAAGTGGCCGAGCAGACCAATCTGCTCGCGCTCAATGCCACCATCGAGGCGGCGCGCGCCGGCGAGGCCGGGCGCGGCTTTGCGGTGGTCGCATCCGAGGTCAAGGCGCTGGCGACCCAGACCGCGAAGGCGACCGCCGAGATCGACGCCCAGGTCGCGGACATGCAGACCGCAACCGCGGAGAGCGTCGCCGCCATCAAGGAAATCGGCTTGACCATCACGCTGATTTCGGAAGTGTCCTCGGCGATTGCAGCGGCCGTCGAGCAGCAGGGCGCGGCGACGCAGGAGATCGCGCGCAACGTGCAGCAGTCGGCGCAGCTCTCGACGCAGGTGGCCGCCGAAGTGATCGAGGTCAAGCAGGGTTCGAGCGAGACCAGCGCGGCGGCCGGCGAAGTATTGACGGCGGCGCGCTCGCTGGCGCACGAAAGCGACCATTTGAAGAACCAGGTCGAAACCTTCCTGGATACCGTGCGCGCGGCCTGAGCGAACGATCAAAACAAACAGCGCGGCGGATGGTTCCGCCGCGCTGTTGTCTAGCTAGCAGGCCGAGGACACGCTGCCGTGCCGCTCGTGCCGGGCCGAACCGATGCTCAGCTGTAGATTTCGAACAGGCCGGCGCCGCCCTGGCCGCCGCCGATGCACATCGTCACCACGCCCCACTTCGCCTTGCGACGGCGGCCTTCCTGCAGGATGTGGCCGGTCAGGCGCGCGCCGGTCATCCCGAAGGGATGGCCGATCGCGATCGAGCCGCCATTGACGTTGTACTTCGCGGGATCGATGCCGAGCTGGTCGCGGGAATACAGGCACTGGCTGGCGAAGGCTTCGTTGAGCTCCCAGAGGTCGATGTCGTCGATCTTCAGGCCATGACGCTTCAGAAGCTTCGGCACCGCGTAGATCGGCCCGATGCCCATCTCGTCCGGCTCGCACCCGGCCGCCGCCCAGGCGACGAAGCGGCCGAGCGGATTGAGGCCGCGCTTTTCGGCATCCTTGGCTTCCATCAGCACCACGGCGGCCGCGCCGTCCGAGAGCTGGCTGGCGTTGCCGGCGGTGACGTATTTGCCGGGGCCCTTGACCGGCTCGAGCTTGGCGAGGCCTTCGATGGTGGTCTCGGGCCGGTTGCACTCGTCGCGGTCGACCACATAGTCGACGATGCTCTCGGCCTTGGTCTGCTTGTCGACCACCTTCATCTTGGTCTTCATCGGGACGATTTCGTCCTTGAACTTGTTGGCCTGCTGGGCGGCGGCCATGCGGCGCTGCGATTCCAGCGAGTACTCGTCCTGGTATTCGCGGCTGACCTTGTAGCGCTCGGCGACGATATCGGCGGTGTCGATCATCGCCATGAAGATGTCGGGCGCGGTCTTGAGCAGTTCGGGGTCGACCACTTCCTTTGGCAGGGGGCCGCCGGGGACCGAGATGCTTTCCACGCCGCCGGCGACGATGCAATCGGAGCCGTCCGAGCGGATCGAATTGGCCGCCATCGCAATGGTCTGCAGTCCCGAGGAGCAGAAGCGGTTCACGGAAACGCCGCCGGTCGACTTCGGCAGGCCCGCGAGCAGCGCGGCCTGGCGGCCGATATTGGGCGCGCCGTGCGCGCAATTGCCGAGATAGCAATCCTCGACATAGGCCTTGTCGACGCCGGCGCGCTCGACGGCATGCTTGATGGCATGGGCCGCCATCGACATCGGCGCGGTGATGTTGAATCCGCCGCGGCCGGACTTCGCCAGCCCGGTACGGGCGTAAGAAACAATGACGGCTTCACGCATTTTTTTGATCTCCCTTTGGACTGGCCGAGGCTGCCTCGCGAAGGGGTGTAATCGTACATAATTCCCGCCGGGGCAATGAAAATACTGCGGGCCCAGGCTTCCGGCCGGCGGAATTCCGGCCCGCGGGATACCCGGCGAAGGGAGACGGCATCAGCCTGCGCGCTCACACGATCCGCGAGTCCTTGTTGCCCCAGTAACGGTCGCGCAACAGCCGCTTGTAGAGCTTGCCGGTCGGCAGCCGTGGCAGCTCGTCCTCGAAGTCGATCGAGCGCGGCACCTTCTGGCGCGACAGCGACCGGCTGCAAAAGGCGATCAGCTCGTCGGCGAGCGCGGCGCACGGCTCGATGCCCGGCATCGGCTGCACCACCGCCTTTACCTCCTCGCCGAGATCGGCGTTGGGCACGCCGAACACGGCGGCGTCCGCGATCTTGGGATGGGTGATCAACAGGTTCCCGCATTCCTGCGGATAGATGTTGACGCCGCCGGAGATGATCATGAAGGTCGCGCGGTCGGTCAGATGGAGATAGCCGTCATCGTCGACATAGCCGACGTCGCCGACCGTGCTCATGCTGCCATCCGGCGAGCGCGCCTCCCTGGTCTTGTTCGGATCGTTGAAATATTCAAACGGCGTGGCGGTCTTGAACCAGACCGTGCCCGGCGTGCCCTTGGGGCACGGTTTCATGTCCACATCGAGAATATGCAGGTCGCCGAGCAGCACCTTGCCGACGCTGCCGCGGTGGGCGAGCCATTGCTCGCTGTTGCAGGCGGTAAAGCCCAGACCTTCGGTGGCGCCGTAATATTCGTGGATGATCGGCCCCCACCATCCGATCATGTCTTCCTTTACCGTGGCAGGACAGGGTGCGGCGGCATGAATCGCGATTTCGAGCGACGACAGGTCGTAGCGCCGTCGCGTCTCCTCCGGCAGTTTCAGCATGCGCGAGAACATCGTCGGGACCAGCTGGCTGTGGGTGACGCCCCATTTCTCGACCAGCTCGAGGTAACGCTCGGGATCGAAATGCTCCATGATGATGACGGTGCCGCCCTCGCGGATCGTGAGATTGACGGCGGCCTGCGGCGCCGAATGATACAGCGGCGCCGGCGACAGGTAGATCATGCCCTCGCGGTACTGCCAGAGCTTCTGTAGGAAATCGAAGATCGGAAGATTCTGTACCGGAGGCTGTTCCGGCAGTGGCCGCAGGATTCCCTTGGGCCGTCCCGTCGTGCCGGATGAATAGAGCATGGCGGTGCCGATGGATTCGTCCGCGATCGGCGTCTTCGGCAGGCCTCTCGTCGCCTCCTGCAGCCCGACGATGCGTTCGCTCTCGCCGGGACCGTCGGCCACGATGCAGAGTTCGACGTTGGGGCACTCCTTCAGCGCCTCGCGTGCGACGTCGAGCTTTGCCACCGAGGTGACGAGCACCCGGGACTGGCTGTTGTTGACGATGTAGGCGAGTTCGCCCGGCGTCAGGTATGAATTGATGCAGGTGAAATACAGGCCCGACCGCTCGCCCGCGCCGCAGGCCTCGAGGTAGCGGCTGTTGTTCTCCATGAAGATCGCATAATGGTCGAGCCGCTTCAGCCCGAGCTTGCGCAGCAGATGCGCCAGCCGGTTGCTGCGGGCCTCCAACTCGCGATAGGTCACGGCCTCGCCGCTAGCCGCCATGATGAAGGCGGGCTGCAGCGGGCGCAGATGAGCATGCTTGCCGGTATACATCGCGTCTCCAATCTCCTCATGCGGCCAGAAGAAGAATCTCGCGCACCTGCGCGGGCGAATCGATCCTGCGCGGGTTGCGCGGTATCCATGGCGTCGCCATCGCCAGTTCGGCGATGCGGTCGAAATGCGCAGGCTCGATCCGGACGTCCTGCAGGCTGCGCGGCATGCCGAGCGAGCGAATGAAGCCGTCCAGCACGTCGGCGGCGTTCTTGCCCGGCTGCCCCATCGCCGCTGCCACCAGGGCCTGCCGCTCCGCATTGTCCTGGCTGTTCCAGCGCAGCACCGACGGCAGCATCACGCAGGAGGTATAGCCGTGCGGCACGTCATAGACGGCGCCGAGCACATAGCCGATACCGTGGCTGGCGCCCATCGGCACGCCCGACGACAGCGGCCCCATCGAGAGCCAGGTGCCGATCTGGCAATCCATCCTGGCGTCGAGATCGCTGGAATCGGCCTTCACGCGCGGCAGCGCCTGCGCCAGCATCGAAAGGCCCTTCAGCGCCTGGGCGTCGGCAAAGGGGTGCGCTTCGCGCGAGCACAGGCCTTCGACGCAATGGTCGACGGCGCGGATGCCGGTGGAAAGCCACAGCCACTCCGGCGTATGCACGGTCACGGCGGGATCGAGGATGGCCGCGCGCGGCATCACGAGGTCATGGCGCACCATTTCCTTGACCTTGCTGCGCGGGTTGGTGACGCCGGCCATCGCGCTGAACTCGCCGCCGGCAATCGTGGTCGGCACGCTGATCTGGCGCACCAAAGGCGCCTTCATCGGCGGCGCGACGCCCTTGTGCGCCCGGATCCGGTCGATGTCGTCGGCGGTGCGAACGTCATTGGCGAGGCAAAGCTGCACCGCCTTGGCGCCGTCGGTGATCGAGCCGCCGCCGACCGTGACGATGAGGTCCGCGCCCGCGCTACGCGCCTGCTCGGCGGCGGCAATGACGGCCTCGCGCGGCGTATGCGGTGGCATGGCATCGAAAGTGCCGACGCAACGCGGCCCCAGCCTTTGCCGGATCTTCTCGATCTCGTCGGTGGTCCGGTTGAGCGTGCCGCTGACCATCAGGAAGGCGCGGCTCGCGCGCAGGCGGTCCATCTGCCCGGCGACCGCCTCGGCGGCGGGGCGGCCGAACACAACCTCGTCCATGGCGCCGAAAACGACACGCCCCTTGTGCACGACGATTGTCCTCCCGGGACATTCTGGCTTTGTTGCAGCCTTGCAAACAATTTAGCTGAGGCAGAGCGCTGATGGGAACCAAAAAATGGCGCGCGCCCCCGGTCAGGCTGCACGTCAAGCGCGAAATAATGGCTCGGTTGATTGACGCTGTCATTCCGGGGCGTGCGTC
>JBAUUA010000685.1:0-2138 GCA_049582465.1 Bradyrhizobium sp.
CCAGACGCTGATGCGCAACGTCGACAAGGACAAGCTCGGCATCGCGCTCAAGAGCGCCAACGAGGAGGTCCGCGGCTTCTTCCTCGGCAACATGTCGTCCCGCGCCGGCAAGATGCTGCTCGACGACATGGCCGCGCTCGGCCCGGTCCGGTTGCGCGACGTCGACGAGGCGCAGGCGCTGCTCGTCAACCTAGCCAAGGACCTCGCTGCCAAGGGCGAAATCATGCTGACCAAGAACCGCGCCGACGACGAGCTGGTGTACTGATGACCGCTCCCGCAAAATTCCTGTTCGACATGGACTTCTCCGCGCCGGACAAGGCGCGCGAGCGGCCCGCCACGGCCGCCGAAATCGCGCAGAAGATCGCGACCGCCGAATCACGCGCCTATCGCGATGGCCACGAGGCGGGACAGCGCGAGGCGAAGGCGGAAAGCGACCGCCGCACCGCGCTGGCGCTGGAGGAGATCGGAATCGCCATCAAGGGCATCGCGGCGCGGTTCTCCGGCATCGAGACCCGGATGGAGACCGAGGCCGTCGACGTCGCGGTCGCGGTGGCGCGCAAGCTGTGCAGCGAGCTGATCGCCCGCGAGCCGCTCGGCGAGATCACCGGGCTGGTAAGGGATTGCTTCGCCCAGCTGGTGTCGACGCCGCATCTCGTGGTCCGGATCAACGATTCCCTCTACGAGACGGCACACGAACAAATCGAAAAGCTGGCCAAGCAGAGCGGCTTCCAGGGCCGCCTGGTTATTTTGGCGGAGCCGGAGATCGATAGCGGCGACTGCAAGATCGAATGGGCCGATGGCGGGGTCGTGCTGGAGCGCGCGGCGATCGACGCCAAGATCAACGAACTCGTTGGACGCTACATGGCGTCCAGCAATCAGGCCGCGACGTAAGGCCATGAGGACCTAAATCATGAGTGACACCGACGGACAGGTTCCGCTTCCCGATCTCAACTCCGCCGAGGCGCCGGCGATCGATGACGTGGCCTATAGCGAAGACGAACATGCCTCGCGTGTCGCCGCCGACCTCGAAGCCGTGTTCGACGTGCCGGTACAGGTCTCGGCGGTGCTCGGCCGTTCGAAGATGGATGTCGGCGAACTCTTGAAACTCGGACCCGGCACCGTGCTCGAACTCGACCGCCGCGTCGGTGAAGCCATCGACATCTACGTCAACAACCGCCTGGTGGCGCGCGGCGAGGTGGTTTTGGTGGAAGACAAGCTCGGCGTGACCATGACGGAAATCATCAAGGCTGAACGCGCCTAAGGGCACTTTTTCTAACGATATGGCGCCCGAACGGCGCGGACAGACGAACAGGAGAATATCATGCGGCTTCTCATCGTTGGCACACTGAAAGGCCAGCTTACGACGGCCACCAAGATCGCGATGGACAATGGCGCCACCGTGACCCATGCGGAGGACCATGAGCAGGCGATGCGGGTGCTGCGCGGCGGCAAGGGCGCCGACCTCCTGCTGGTCGACGTCGCCCTCGACATCCGCGACCTGGTGATGCGGCTGGAGGCCGAGCACATTCACGTGCCGATCGTCGCCTGCGGCATCTCCAACGACGCCCGCGCCGCGGTCGCAGCGATCCACGCCGGCGCCAAGGAATACATCCCGCTGCCGCCGGACCCGGAACTGATCGCCGCCGTGCTTGCCGCCGTCGCCAACGATTCCCGCGACCTCGTGTACCGCGACGAAGCGATGGCCAAGGTGATCAAGCTCGCCCAGCAGATCGCCGGCTCCGACGCCTCCGTGATGATTACCGGCGAATCCGGCACCGGCAAGGAAGTGCTGGCGCGCTACGTGCACACCCGCTCCAACCGCGCCAAGAAGCCGTTCATCTCCATCAACTGCGCGGCGATCCCCGAACACCTCCTGGAATCCGAACTGTTCGGCCATGAGAAGGGCGCGTTCACCGGCGCGATCGCGCGGCGGATCGGAAAATTCGAGGAAGCCACCGGCGGCACGCTGCTGCTTGACGAAATCTCCGAAATGGACGTGCGCCTGCAGTCCAAGCTGCTGCGCGCGATCCAGGAACGGGTGATCGACCGCGTCGGCGGCACAAGGCCGGTACCGGTCGATATCCGCATCATCGCGACCTCGAACCGCAATCTGGCCGACGCCGTCCGCGAAGGCACCT
>JBAUUA010000686.1:0-3265 GCA_049582465.1 Bradyrhizobium sp.
CATGGCGCTGTTCGGTTACAACCTCGACAACCTGTCGCTGATGTCGCTGACGCTGTCGGTGGGCTTCGTCGTCGACGACGCCATCGTGATGCTGGAGAACATCACGCGCTACGTCGAGGAGGGCGAAAAGCCGCTCGCCGCGGCGTTCAAGGGCGCCAGCGAAATCGGCTTCACCATCGTGTCGATCAGCGTGTCGCTGGTGGCGGTGCTGATCCCGCTGCTTTTGATGGGCGGCATCATCGGCCGGCTGTTCCGCGAGTTCGCGGTGACGCTGGCGATGGCGATCTTCGTCTCCCTGGTGGTGTCGCTGACGCTGACGCCGATGATGGCCTCGCGCTTCCTGCGCGCGCACAGCGAGATCCGGCATGGCAGGTTTTACCAGTGGAGCGAGCGGGCGTTCGACCGGATGCTTGAAGCCTATGCGCGCGGTCTGGACCGCGCCCTGCGCTGGAAACTGACGACGCTCTGCATCTTCTTCGCCACCTTGGGATTGTCGGTCTATCTGTTCATCATCATTCCCAAGGGATTCTTCCCGCAGCAGGACAACGGCTTTCTCACCGGAACCTCGGAGGCGGCGCAGGATATCTCCTTTGCCGACATGAAGCGGCATCAGGAGGAACTGAGCCAGATCGTGCAGGCCGATCCCGCCGTCGACAGCATCGCGATGTTCATCGGCGGCGGCGGCACCGCGCTCAATTCCGGCCGCATGTACGTCACGCTGAAGCCGCACGACCAGCGCAACGCCAATGCGCAGCAGATCATCGCGCGGCTGAGGCCGAAACTGGACAAGGTGGAGGGCGCGCGGCTCTATATGCAGGCCTCCCAGGATGTGCGCCTCGGCGGCCGCGCCACGCGCACGCAGTTCGAATTCACGCTGCAGGACGCCAATCTCGACGAGCTGAACGAGTGGGCGCCGAAGATCCTGGCCGCGATGCAGAAGTTGCCGCAATTGCGCGACGTCGCCACCGACCAGCAGACCGAGGGTACCACGCTGACGCTGACGATCGATCGCGACACCGCGTCGCGTTACGGCATCCAGCCGCAGTTGATCGACGACACGCTCTACGACGCGTTCGGCCAGCGCCAGGTCACCCAGTATTTCACCCAGCTCAACAGCTATCACGTGATCCTGGAAATCCTGCCGGAAATGCAGGGCAGGCTGGAGACGCTCGACAAGCTCTATATCAAGTCGCCGCTGACCGGTGGCGAGGTGCCGTTGTCGGTGTTCTGCAAATGGACGACGATACCGGTGCGCCCACTGTCGATCGCCCATCAGGGGCAGTTTCCGGCGATTACCATCAGCTTCAACCTCGCCGAGAACGTCGCCCTCGGCCAGGCTACCGATGCGATCCAGAAGGCGGTGTACGATCTCGGCACGCCCGGCACGCTCGCCTCGAGCTTTCAGGGCACCGCGCAGGCGTTCCAGCAATCGCTCGGCACCGTGCCGTTGTTGATCCTGGCGGCGCTCGTCGTGGTCTACCTGATCCTCGGCATTCTCTACGAAAGCTACATCCACCCCTTGACGATTCTCTCGACGCTGCCCTCGGCCGGCGTCGGCGCGCTCGCCATCCTGATGCTGTTTCGGTTCGACTTCAGCCTGATCGCCCTGATCGGCATCATCCTGTTGATCGGCATCGTCAAGAAGAACGGCATCATGATGGTCGACTTCGCGATCTCGGCCGAACGCGACGAGCATCTGTCGCCGGAGCAATCGATCCGCAAGGCGGCGCTGCTGCGGTTCCGTCCGATCATGATGACGACGATGGCGGCGATGCTGGGCGGCGTGCCGTTGATGCTGGGCACCGGCACCGGATCGGAAATCCGCCAGCCGCTTGGCTACGCAATGGTCGGCGGCCTGCTGGTCAGCCAGGCGCTGACGCTGTTCACGACGCCGGTGGTGTATCTCTATCTCGACAACCTTTCCAATGCGCTGACGCGCTGGATGCAAACCGGGAAGCTTGCGGATTCCGGGCTTGCGGCGGAGGATGAGTCGCAGAAGGCCGCGGCGGAATGAACGCAAGGCGGGGCGTTAGTCCCGCCGATTCCACAGCCTGAGCAGCGGCCCGTCTTCGCCCATCACCGGATCGGTCTTCGGCAGCTTGACCCGCGGAATCGTCTGCAGCGCCTTCTCGTGGTTTTCCGGCGTCGGCCGCGTGACCTGCATTTTCGCGCCGGGCGGATAGGCGCCGACCACGGAAAAATCGGGGCTTGCGGAGATGCATTGATGCCCGGTGCCCGCGGGCAAGATGGCGACGTCGCCGGCGGCAATCTCGAATTCCATGCCGCGGTCGCCACCGAAGCGCACCCTGGCATGGCCTCGCGCGATGCCGAGCGCCTCGTGCACCGTGGCGTGATAGTGCAGATAGTCGTAGACGCCGTTGCGCCACATGTCGCCCCAGCCATTGGCACCGAACAGGCCCTCGATGGTCTTTTCGGGATGGGCGTTGGCGACGTTGACCGCGCCCTTGTAAACTAGGAACGGCATCGGGTTGTTGGGGACGAGGCCGTCGTCCTCGAACACAAAAATGAGGGGTTTTATTCCCTCGCTGACGACAGTCATGGCAACGCTCCCGTGCGCAAGATCCGGCGCCGAAAACAACCGGTGTCGGCGCCTCACGTTCCCGTTGGGATCTCGAAAATCAGGCAGGTCGTGGTGGCGTGCGCCAGCAGCCGGCCTTTGCTGTCGGTGATGCGTGCTTCCGCCGTGGCAGCGCGACGGCCGACATTGAGGATGCGGCCCTCCGAGCGCACCACGCCAGTATCCTTGGTCATGCCACGGACAAAGCTGATCTTGAATTCCAGCGTGGTGTAGCCGGTGCCCGGCGGCAGCGTGGAGTGGACGGCGAGCCCCATCGCGGAGTCCAAAAGCGTCGCGGCATAGCCGCCATGCACCGAGCCGATCGGGTTGTAATGCCGGAAGCCGGGAATGCTGTGGAACACCACCACGCCCGGCTCGGCGGTGGAATCGAACGGCTCGATGGACTGCATGATCGGCGGCGACGGCAGCCTTCCGTCGAAAATGGCGCGGACGAAATCGACGCCGGCCATCGAGGCCATCACCTCGGTGGGGGTGACGCCGTACTCGACTTTCGGAGCGGTCTGGTCGTCCATGGCGGCGCGTTCCTGCGGTATGATGATGGGTATCATACTAAAGGCGCTTTGTGTGCGCCAGCGTTTTTCGGCGCGCGCCGGCGTCATCCTGAGGTGCGCGCTCTTGCGCGCCTCGAAGGATGGGCCACGGGTGCAGGTTTCTCATCCTTCGAGG
>JBAUUA010000687.1:0-1679 GCA_049582465.1 Bradyrhizobium sp.
GCGCTGCATGCCCGCGCCGCCACACCCGAAGAGACCGATTGGACCCAGATCGATCTGCTCTACGGCGCGCTCGAGATCATGCAGCCGTCGCCGGTGGTGACGCTCAATCGGGCGGTCGCGGTGTCCAAGGTACGCGGGCCCGAGGCCGCGCTGGAAATGATCGAGCCGCTGTCGTCGCGGTTGTCGAATTATTTCCATTACTTCGGCGTGCGCGGCGCCTTCCTGATGCAGCTCGGCCGCAACGACGAGGCGCGGATTGCGTTCGACCGCGCCATTGCGCTCGCCAATACCTCGGCCGAAGCCGCTCACATCCGCATGCATCTCGACCGCCTGATGCGCGACAGCGCGCCGCGCAACACGAAGGCAGCGAAATAGCGGTGCAAGGCCGGTCGAGCCGCACGCAATCGCTGCGCGGCTTCACGACGTTTGCATGAGTGGCTGTCAGCGATGCGGCATCAGCCGCGTTCGGCGACACTTTTGAGCACGAGATCGGTCAGCCTGACCACGAGCGCACGCAATCGCGCGTTTTCTTCGAGCAGCGACGTCACGCCGTCCGAATGGTCATCGTCTGCATAGTCTTCGTCGTGAAGCGGTGATTCGTTTAAATATTCCAGTTCATCGCGAAATTCTTGTTTGCGATCCGGCGGATATGCGGGTCCCATGACTAATCCCCTAATTAACGTCGCCGAACGTACCCCTCGTTCTCTGTGCAGAGTGAATTGAGTCGGGGGCGAATTTGAGACCGAATTTAGGACGCGCGACGACACAACTTTTTCCGCGCCGACGAGCGCAGTACAGCCCCAGCGTGAAATGTAGAAGAAATCATCATCGCAGTTGTCGAATGACGCGCCTCCCGTTCGTCTTGTGATCATGCGTCAGTCATTCGAATGGAGGAGACGAGCGATGAACATGCAGGGCGGTAACGCCGGCGGTAAAGCCATGCCGACAACGGCGGAGCAGCCGTCGGCTTCGGGCTCGGCGCGCTGGCTGGACCGCGGTCTCAGCGGTCTCGTCATTCTATTTCTGCTGTTCGACGGCGCCGTCAAGCTGGTGCCGTGGCCGGTTGTCATGGAAACGATGGACCGGATCGGTTATGGTTCGAGCGAAACGCTGGCGCGGAGCTTGGGCGCTATCACCGTCGCCTGCACCGTCCTCTACGCCATTCCGCCGACGTCGATCCTCGGCGCGATCCTGTTGACCGGCTATCTCGGCGGCGCAATAGCCTCCCATCTGCGGATCGGCAGTCCGCTGTTCACCCACACGCTGTTCGGGTTCTATCTCGGGCTGATGGTGTGGGGCGGGCTGTGGTTGCGCGACCGGAAATTGCGCGCCTTCATGCCCTGGCGGCATTGATTGAAAATTTCGACGCCTTGTCGGATCGCGCCTGGACCGTTCGTCCTTGGGCTGAACGATTGAGCTGAATGATTGAAATGTGACAGCGGAGTATTCCATGTTTGAAATCATTGCCGGCATCGCCGTCGTGCTGGGACTGGCGATTGCGATCGTATTGATCATCGCCGCCGCCAAGCCGAACACCTTCAGCGTGCAGCGCGCCACCCTTGTGAAGGCGCCCGCGGAAAACATCTTTCCGTTCATCAACGATTTCCGCCAGTGGGGAAGCTGGTCGCCCTACGAGCACAAGGACCCCGCGATGAAGCGCAGCTATAGTGGCGCTGCGA
>JBAUUA010000688.1:0-1766 GCA_049582465.1 Bradyrhizobium sp.
CTTCGCGCTTTTGCCCCTGATCTTGTTCCCCTCAATGATGAAGCCTGAACCAAAGAGGTCCGACAGCTCGGCGAACACGACCTGGTTGCCCTTCTTGCTGAATACGCGGCTGCACAAATCCGCTTCCGTTGCCCAAGCGCCTGAAAGTTCGATGGCGTTGGCCCGGACCGGCAGCATCAGTGCGGCCCCGGACAGGACAACACCGAGGATTGCCAAACGACGAAAACAAAACATTTCATTCTCCCTGAAAAAGGTGACGGCTATTCTGCGGCAATATGTTCGGGTGGTTTCGGTTGTGCTGGCGGTGCAGCAGGCTGCTGCTCGATCGCGGGACGTGCGCCGGGCCGCAGCCGTTCGCGAATGGCCTGGAACATCACGTACAACGGCGGGATCGCGAAGATGCCGACGAACGATGCCAGGATCATGCCGCCGAACACAGGTGTGCCGACGCCGCGTCGCGCGAGCTCGGAAGCGCCCTGCGCCACGACCAGAGGATAGAGCCCCAGGATGAAGGCGAACGACGTCATCATCACCGGCCGGAAGCGCAGGCGCGCGCCTTCGGCTGCGGCCTCGAGCAAGGGAACGCCGTGCTCGCGCTTTTCCTTGGCGAATTCGACGATCAGGATGCCGTTCTTCGCGGCGAGGCCGATCAGCACGACCATGCCGATCTGGCCATAGAGGTCGAGCGTCAGCCCGCTCAGGACAATGGCGCCGAACGATCCGAGAATGCCGATCGCGACCGATAGCAGGACGGGCACCGGAATCGTCCAGCTTTCATAGAGCGCGACCAGGAACAGGTAGGCGAACAGCACGGCAAAGCCGAGAATGATCGCGGTCTTGCCTTCGGCGCGCTTCTCTTGAAACGCCGTGGCCGTCCACTCGCCGGCATAGCCTGGCGGCTGCGTCTTGGCCGCAACCTGCTCACATGCATTCAACGCCTGACCGGACGATATGCCGGGAGCGGGACCGCCCTGGATGGTGACGGCGCGGAGGTTGTTATAGCGGATCAATGCCGGCGGACCGACGACAATGCGCGTTTCGGCAAGGCTGCGCAGCGGGATCATCTTGCCTTCGGCGTTGCGCACATTGATGCGATAGATGTCGTCGATGCCCGACCTGTCGGCGGCCTCGGCCTGGACCTGCACCTGCCAGGTGCGGCCGAACAGATTCAGGTTGTTGATGAAGTAGCCTCCGAGCGAGGCCTGCAGCGCCTGGAACACATCCTTCAGCTGGACGCCGAGGATCTGCACCTTGTCGCGGTCGATATCGAGATAGATCGACGGATTGGTCGCCGAGAACGTCGAGAACACGCCGCGCAGTTGCGGATCCTGGTTGGCCGCCACGATCACCCCGCGCAGGACCTGGGCGAGTTCCTTGGGATCGCCGCCCCGCAAATCCTCCAGCACATAGGTGAAGCCGCCACCTGTGCCGAGGCCGACGATCGGCGGCGGCGCCAGCGGCACCACCGTGCCACCCTGGATCTCCCGGAATTTCGTCCGCAGCCTCGCGATCACTTCGCGAACGCCGAGCTCGGCACTCTTGCGCTCCTCGAACGGCTTGAAGGTCACGACCATGAAGCCGGCATTGGGCTGCGAATAGTTGTCGATGAAATTCAGCCCGATGATCGAAGTGTATTCGGCCACGGCGGGATCTTCCTTCACCATCGCCTCGGCCTGACGCATCACTTCCGACGTTCGTCCGACGGAGGCGCCGCCCGGCAGCTGAACGACGACGAAGATCGCGCCCTGGTCGTCCTCCGGCACAAA
>JBAUUA010000689.1:0-2697 GCA_049582465.1 Bradyrhizobium sp.
AGCGCCTTCAGCTCGATCTCGACCTCGGCGAGCTTTTCGCGGAACTTCACATCCTCGAGCACGGGCTTGCCGCCGGACTCGACCTTCGCGGCCAGTTCCTTGATGCGGCGGATGCGCTCCTTGGAAACGCCGACGCGCGCGATGCCGGTGCGCTCGTTGCCAAGCAGGAATTTGGCGTAGTCCCAGCCCTTGTTCTCCTCGCCGATCAGGTTCTCGACCGGCACCTCGACGTCATCGAAGAACACTTCGTTGACCTCGTGGCCGCCGTCGATGGTCTGGATCGGGCGCACCGTGACGCCCTTCGACTTCATGTCGAACACGATAAAGGAGATGCCCATCTGCTTCTTCGCATTGGTGTCGGTGCGGCAGAGGCAGAAGATCATGTCGGCGTGCTGCGCCAGCGTGGTCCAGGTCTTCTGGCCGTTGATGATGTATTTGTCGCCCTTGCGCTCGGCCTTGGTCTTCAGCGAAGCGAGGTCGGAACCCGAGCCCGGCTCGGAAAAGCCCTGGCACCACCAGTCGTCGACATTGGCGATGCGCGGCAGATATTGCTGCTTCTGCTTTTCGTTGCCGAAGGTGTAGATGACCGGGCCGACCATGCTGACGCCGAAGGCGAGCGGCGCCGGCGCCGGGTGCATCTGCAGTTCCTCGTTGAAGATGTAATGCTGCACCGAGGTCCACCCGGTGCCGCCATATTCCTTCGGCCAGTGCGAGACGCCCCAGCCCTTCTTGTTGAGGATGCGCCACCAGGCGACCATCTCGTCCTTTGAGAGATGCCGGCCCTCGACCAGTTTCCGCCGCGTCTCCGGCGGCACGTTGTCCCTGAAGAAGGCCCGCACTTCCTCGCGAAACGCGATTTCTTCCTTGCTGAAGCTGAGATCCATCGGATCCTCCTGTGAGCGAACGAATTTTACCCGTTATCTTCCGTCGTCCCTGCGAAAGCAGGGACCCATAACCGCCGGCGCTAGCGAGGATGAAAGGCATCCCCCACCGTGCCACGCGCGAGACCTCGCGGTATGGGTCCCCGCGTTCGCGGGGACGACGATGGAGTTATCACCCATCACACACGGCCTCCCGATGCGAGCTGCGCCTGTTTCGGCGCGGCCGGCTGCTGATTGCGCAATTCGTGGCGCGAGAGTTTGCCGACCGACGTGCGCGGCAACTCCTCGACGAATTCCAGCGCGGCCGGAATCTCGTGCTTGCCGAGCTTGCCGGCGAGAAACGCCTTCAATTCGTCGAGACTGAACGGCTTGGCCCCCGCGCGCAATTTGACAAACGCCTTCGCCGCCTCGCCGCGGTAATCGTCGGGAATGCCGATCACGATCACCTCGTGCACCGCGGGATGCTCGTACATCGCCTGCTCGATCATCTGCGGATAGACGTTGAAGCCGCCGGAGATGATCATGTCCTTCTTGCGGTCGACCAGATAGAAATAGCCGTCCTGGTCCATGTAGCCGATATCGCCGGTGAGAAACCGGTCGCCGACAAAGGCGTCGGCGGTTTCCTGCGGCCGGTTCCAGTAGCCCTTGGTGACGTTCGGCCCCTTGATGCGGATCTCGCCGACTTCGCCCGGCGGCAGCACCTTTTTGGAATCGTCGAGCGCGACCACATCCATCTCGATGCCGGGCAGCATCAGCCCGATCGAGCCCGGCTTTTCCGGTCCCTCCGGCGGATGGCCGGTGCCGGGCGAGCAGGTCTCGGTCATGCCCCAGCCGCTCTTCAGCTTCATGTTGGTCTTGCGCTCGAAGATTCTCGCCACCTCGACCGGCAGCGGCGCGCCGCCGGAGCCGCAATAGGCAAGCGACGACATGTCGCGTTTGTCGAGATCGGGCAGGCTCGCGATCGCGATCCACATCGTGGGCACGCCGGGGAACGCGGTCGCCCGCTTGACCTCGATGTCGCGCATCACTGCCTCGACGTCGAAGCGCTGGTGCAGCGAGATCAAATCGCCGCGCTCCAGGCTGCGCAGCAGGATCACCGTCAGCGCGAAGATATGGAACAGCGGCAGCACGCAGATCACGCGGTCGACGGCGTTGTTGCGCGCGGCGCGGGCCGGCTTGCCCCAGACGTCGTAGATCGACACCGCCGCGGTCAAATTGCCATGGGTCAGCATCGCGCCCTTGGGCAGGCCGGTAGTGCCGCCGGTATATTGCAGCAGCGCCACGTCATCGACCGCGACATTTGGCCACTGCGCTGGCTTCGTCGCGCCCTCGGTGAATTTTTTGAAGGTGACGATCACGGGATTGTCGGGAATCGGCGTGTGCGGATTGCCGACCGCGCCCCAATTGTCGTCCTCGCAGACGATCAGGCGATCGAGCAGGCCTTTTTCCAGAAATTTCAGCGCCATCGGCAGCAACGCCGAAAGGTCGGAGGTTACGAGCACGCGCGCGCCACTGTCGCTCAATTTGTGCGAGAGCGCGCGTTCGCCGTCGAGCGGCGACAGATGCACCACGCGCGCGCCGGCCTTCAGCGCGCCGAAGAAATTCACCGGATGATCCGGTGAATTGCCGAGGAACAGCGCGATCGAAGCGTTTGTGCCGTAGCCGGCGCGCAGGAAGGAAGCCGCCGCGACCTCGACCATCCCTTCCAGCCCGGCATAGCTGATCGGCCGGTCGCGGAACTCCAGCGCCGGTCGCGCGCCGTAATCGGCAGCCGCCTTCGACAACAGGTCAGGCAGCGTGCCGCGCGCGATCGGAT
>JBAUUA010000690.1:0-3033 GCA_049582465.1 Bradyrhizobium sp.
CTTATACAGGCACATCAACAGGTCCAGCCTGTGCATGTGATGAAACCCGGCGCCGTCGCACGCGGCTGTGACATGATCGAACGGCCTCTTTGTCACGCTCCCATCCGCGTTGAACTGCCGCGTCGACTCCAGAATTGCCGCCCGGCCAGCGTCGATCACCCCATCGGGGCCCTTGTTATCCCCGCCGTCGAGGTCGACGCCGAGCCAACGACATAGCCGCGCCCCGTTGGGCGGGATGTTCAACCCGGCGCCCGCGGTGCTGGGCACCTTCGTTTGCTCGTAGATATCGACCGATGCGAAGACGCCGGACTGTCGCAGCGCCAATGCCGCCATCAACCCGCCCATTCCCGCACCGACAATCACAGCCCGCATCCTGTCGTCCTCACGAAGTGAGCGAACTCACCGATTTCCCACCTCGCGGAGGGAGTAAGGTGGATGTTGCCTGAACAGATGGGTCGAGACTAGCCGCAGGCGAACTGGAAATGAAGCAGCTTCTCGCGTGGACAGGGAAGCCGCCTTGCGCCAAAGGCCGCCGTACAACGAGCGGGGCTCTCCGGCTAAAAAACGGGTCTGTAGGCGGCCGCCCGATGGCGCGTTCGTCCGACCAATACACAGACGATGAGCAAATTGAGAATGTTGGCGCCGATGCCGACGGCGAATGCGGGTGCATAAAATCCGAGATGGTCGTAGACTAGGCCGGCGAGCCAGCTGCCGGCAGCCATGCCTCCCCCACTGAACAGCAACAGTGTCGGGATTCTCCAGGAAGCTTCCGATGCCGGAAACAGCTCGCGCACCGCCAGGACATAAGCCGGGATGATGCCGGAAAAGCCGAGCCCGAAAGCGGCAGCTACCGTGAAAAGGCCGACTTCATTCTGTGTCAGCAGAAAGGCCGTCATCGATGACGCCTGCCAGGCTGAGCCAATCAGTACGGTGGCCAACCCGCCAATACGATCAGCGATGACGCCCCAGACTTGCCGGCTCAGGAACGCGGTGCCGAGAAGGACCGACAGCATCAGCGCGCCCATCGATCGGCTGATACCGAGGTCGCTGCAAAAGGCGACCAAATGGCCCTGCGGCATCGCCATGGGAATGCAACATAATACGCCGGCGCTGCACATCAGCGCGAAAACGGCATTGGACGGCCAGCCGAGGACCCGCGCTTTGCCTGGATTGTCGCCGGACACCGCCGCCGGATGAATCACTTCGGGTGGCGCCCGGAAATGAATGGCGGCAAGCGGCACGACGACAACGATCTCGGCGAGAGCATACCACAGCATCGCCTGCCGCCAGCCGAAATTGGCAATCACCTGTTCGAATATCGGCGGCCAGAACGCGCCGGCGACATAGGTGCCGCTCGAGATCAGCGCCAGCGCCGAGCCACGCCGGCGGTCGAACCAGCGGCTAACGTAAATATATAAGGGCGCATTAATGCCGCCCAATCCGATCAGGCCGATAAACAGTCCATGGCCGATCCACAACGGCCATGGCGGTCCGAAGGTCGAGATCGAGAGGCCAAGGGCGATCATCAGCGAACCGACGATCACCGTCGAGCGCGTGCCGACCCGCTCGGCAATTTGCGACATCAGGATGCCGCCGATTCCGGAGCCGAGCCACGCCAGCGCGCTGGCGAGCGCCGGAACGGAACGCAATCCGCCCACTTCGCTGGCGATGTCCTTGAGTGCCACCACGGTGATCCAGGCCGCGCCGAACGACATCCCAAGGATGGCCAGCGCTACCGAGGCGACGGCCCAGGAGGTTTTGGTCTCAACGGAATCTGAAGGCAGCATCAGGAGGGAGATCCTGTTGGCCAGTCCTTTTACAGGCCGCACAGGATTTCACCACCCGCGTCCGCGTGGGGTCTGCTCTACATGCTGCATTGCACTCAAGATGCGCAAGCGTTGCCAATGCCGGAAAGGTTATGCGCACGCGTGCGGCCTTCAGGCAAAAGCTTGATCGGCCGGCATCCCCAGACCGCCCCAACCGGCGTACACGTCCCACAAGGGACAAAGCTGCCTCCATGTCACGGCCACTGCAAAAAGAGCCGGCCAAGCCAGGCAGTCGCCATCGTATCTGTAAAAACGCGACGACGCATCCCAAAACAACGGTGGCGCCGGTTCCCAGAAAAGCTCCGAAGATTGATTGGATTTCGTAGACCTACGAAAGCGTCTCATCAACGGCCGGCGGCCGCACTTAGTGCGCGTGCGACCGCGGCTACCAGCTCGAAGCGGCTGACCACGCCGACTACGGAGCCGCCGCAGACGACCGGGAGCTGCGCTATATGCCGCGCATCCATCAATGCGACGACCTCGTCGAGACTCGCTTCGTCATCGACGCAGACCGGATCGCGCGTCATCGCCTCGCGAACCAGCCGAGCACCCATGCGGCGGCGGCTGGGGGTATCCTCTTCGATGCCGAGCAATTCTTCGATCCAGTTTCCGGACGGCGGACTGATATCGAGCTCGGTCCGGTGCAGGAAATCGCCCTCCGAAATGACGCCGACAAGCGCTCCCTCGCGGTCGATCACCGGCAGGCCGCGCTGATTTGTCTCCATCAGCAAATGCGCGGCGTCCGAGAGCGGCGCATCGGGTTTGATCGTCACAAATGAACGGCGCATAATGTCAGATACGTTCATGGGGATATCCTTCGAATAAGACAGGGCAATCGGCGGCATCCCCGCTCCCCAATGATACCAAAGCTATAATTAGCGGCGGGAGACCGTGCCGATTTGAGGTGGATCAAGTCGCGTCAGCGCCTTTGTTTTTTAGTGGCGACATAGCCTCGGTAGCGGTTGTCATTTCAGAAGGTGCGGAGAACACCTATGTTGAAAAATCTGCTCGCCCACATCCCCTCTGAGCGCCCGATACGTCCGGTCGTCGACGCCGCCGTCTCGCTGGCAATGCCGCACGCCGCACATCTGGATGCGATTTCGATCGGCTATGAAACCGCAAACGTAGGTCTCGCCGTCGACGGCGGCGCTGCGGTCGCGGCGGTGTTTGAGCTCGAACGTGAACGCGCATTAGCGCGGGCCAATGC
>JBAUUA010000691.1:0-3060 GCA_049582465.1 Bradyrhizobium sp.
TCTGATCGTCTTCGATGATCAATTCGGCCTGCTTGCCGAGAATGCCGCCCGCCTTGTTGACGGCCTCCAGCGCGAGCTTGGCGCCCTTGATGGCATAGCCGCCGGATTCGGCGGCCGGGCCGGTCACAGGTGCGCACATGCCGATCTTGATGGTGGCGGCTTGCGCGCGGGCGCTGCCGATCACATAGGGTGCGGTAATACCAACGGCCAAGCCGGCCGCGAAATCGCGTCTCGTGAGCTTCATTCGTTCCTCCGTGAGGCCGGGCTTCTTTGTCGGCCTTTCTTGATGTTTGCAGTCCCAGAGGACGCGACACCGAACGCGTATCTACGGACTCTCTGGCCGGGAGTAAATTGATATCGCGACGATTTCTACTAAGAGTGCAGAGGCGCCGCGCGGCCGTATCCGCCGCATGAGGTTAACGCCGCGCGGCAAGGCTTATTCCCGCCATTGGCGGCCGCTTGCCAATGCTCAAACAATATGCACGCGGCGGAGCTATGCGTCTTTTTGGGATAATCATGCAAATTTGCGCTCACTCGAATTCGCCAGGCTCATCCCCCTCGCCTGCCCGAGACGCCGACAGCGTGCCCTCCAGTTCATGCAGCATTTCCTGCAATTCCCTGAGTTTGCGCGCGCCGTAACGACGGGTGATGGCGGCGTAGATGGCTTCCGATGATGGCGCCACGGTCTCGATCAGCTTCAATCCCTTGGCGGAGATCGACACCAGGCCGCGGCGCTGGTCGGCTTTGGCCACCCGTCGCTCGATCAGATGACGCGCTTCCAGATCGCGCAGAATCCGGGAAAGGCTGGGGCCGAGCAGAAAAGCCACGCGGGCAAGTTCCGTGACCTCGATGGTGTCGACGGAGGCAAGCGCGCGCAAAATCCGCCATTGCTGCTCGGTCAGGCCGTGATCCCTGAGCGAGGGACGGAACTGCCGCATCACGGCCTCGCGGGCGCGCAGCAGCGACATCGGCAGCGAGCGGGAGAATTCACGCATCGGCACTCGCCGGGCGGCCGTTTTGTCGGGGGATTTTTTTCGCGCCACGATCGATTCAACCGCCCAAATGAATACAAGCCATGCGGCGCGTTTGCACCGCAACAATGCCCAATTCGGTTTGCCGCGAACCATTTAACATGTTAATCATATTTCCGCATCCCGCCTTTTTGCTCCAGCTTTTGCGTTATTCCCGGCCGATCCCAGCATGGCTCTGACCAAGGACGATATCCGTCTTGCCGCCGAGCGGCTTCATCAGGCGGAGAAGACGAAGCAGCAGATCCGGCAGCTGTCGCAGGATCATCCCGGCATCACCATTGAGGATGCCTATGCGATCCAGAAGGCGTGGATCGAGATCAAGGTCGCCGAGGGTCGCGTCGTCAAAGGCCACAAGATCGGGCTGACCTCGAAGGCGATGCAGAGCGCGCTTCTGATCGACGAGCCGGATTCCGGCGTGCTGCTCGACGATATGTTCTTCGCCGATGGCGGGCTCGTGCCATCGGATCGCTTCATCAGCACGCGGGTCGAGGCCGAGCTTGCCTTCACCATGAAGACGCGGCTGGCCGGACCCGGCTGCACCATGTTCGATGTGCTCAACGCAACCGACTTCGTCGTCCCCGCCCTGGAAATCCTGGACACGAGGATCGAGCGGGTCGATCCCGCGACAAAGGCGACGCGAAAGATCTTCGATACCATCGCCGACAATGCCGCCAACGCCGGCATCGTGCTCGGCGGCCGCCCGTTGCGTCCGCTCGACGCCGACCTGCGCTGGATCGGCGCGCTGTGCTACCGTAACGGCCAGTTGGAAGAGACCGGGCTTGCCGCCGGCGTGCTCAATCATCCCGCGACCGCCGTGGCCTGGCTCGCCAACAAGATCGCCACGCTTGGACTTGCGCTCGAGCCCGGCCAGGTGGTGCTGGCGGGCTCGTTCATTCGTCCGATCGAGACCCGCAAAGGCGACACGATTCAAGCCGATTATGGGCCTTACGGATCGGTCAGCTGCTACTTCGCCTGATGCCGCTCTGAAGAATGATTGGGAGGCCGGACATGCCGCATTTCACGATCGAATATTCCGCCAACCTCGATGGCCGGCTCGACATGGCCAAGGTAGTCGAACTCGTGCGCAAGGCCGCGGTGGAAACCGGAATCTTTCCGATCGGCGGCATTCGCGTCCGCGCCATCCGCTGCGAGCATTACGCCATCGCCGACGGGTCGGCGCAGTCGGGCTTTCTCGCCATGCTGCTGCGGCTCGGCGAAGGGCGCGATCTCGCGGCACGCCAGAAGGCCGGCGAGCATATTTTCAAGGCGCTCTCCAGCCATCTCGATCCGGTTTTCGCGGGCTGCCGGTTCGCGCTGTCGTTCGACATGCAGATCAACGACAAGGAAACCAGCTGGAAGCGCAACAACATTCACGAGGCACTGAAGGCGGAGGTTGCGCATGGATAAGGTCATGCCGAAATCGGATGTGTTCAAGGCCAATCTCGACCGCGCCGCGCCGCTGCTCAAGGCACTGAGAGCCGACGGCATCGGGCACATGATTGACGGCAAGGTGGTGGCGTCGATCTCGGGCGACAGTTTCGAGACGAAGTCGCCGATCGACGGCAGCGTGCTGGCGACGGTAGCCCGCGGCGGGGCTGAGGATATCGACCGCGCCGCGACGGCGGCGGCCTTGGCCTTCAAGGCCTGGCGCGACATGCCGGCTTCCATGCGCAAGAAATTGCTGCGCCGGGTCGCCAACGCCATCGAGGACCGCGCCGACGACATCGCCGTGCTCGAATGCATCGACACCGGGCAGGCCCATCGCTTCATGGCCAAGGCCGCGATCCGCGCGGCGGAGAATTTCCGCTTCTTCGCCGACAAATGCGCCGATGCGCGTGACGGCCTTAACATGCCGAGCGAGGAGCACTGGAACGTCTCCACGCGGGTGCCGATCGGCCCGGTCGGCGTGATCACGCCGTGGAATACGCCGTTCATGCTGTCGACCTGGAAGATCGCGCCGGCACTGGCGGCCGGCTGCACGGTGGTGCACAAGCCCGCCGAATGGTCTCCAGTCACCGCCGATCTATTG
>JBAUUA010000692.1:0-5116 GCA_049582465.1 Bradyrhizobium sp.
ACCGCGGCCGTGGCGAGAGACAGAATCGAAAGGTGCGAATCCATGTCGTCAACCGCTATCCAGTCGAGCTGACAGATTCATGACAGTCAAAAGCCTCATCGCCGCCCTGACGCAGCAGGAAGACATCAATTTCCTGCTGACCAACCGCGTGCCCCGGGCGGCGCTGACCCGGTTCATGGGCTGGTTCAGCAAGATCGAGCAGCCCGTGATCCGCGACCTCTCGATCGCCTGCTGGCGGCTGTTCTCCGATCTCGACCTGTCCGAGGCGCGCAAGAGCCAATTCAAAAGCCTTCACGATTGCTTCACCCGCGAGCTCCGGCCCGGCCTGCGCCCGCCGGATCCCGATCCACACATCGCGGTCAGCCCGTGCGACGCCATCATCGGCGCGTTCGGGGCGATCGCGGGCACCGAACTGTTTCAGGTCAAGGGTGCGCCGTATTCGCTGCTCGACCTCATCGGCGATCCCGCTCTGGTGGAGGCGCACCGCAACGGCCGCTTCATCACCCTGCGGCTGACCTCGAGCATGTATCACCGCTTTCATGCGCCCGCGGATTGCCGGATCGAGCAGGTCGATTTCATCAGCGGCGACACCTGGAACGTCAATCCGATCGCGCTGAAGCGGGTCGAAAAACTGTTCTGCAAGAACGAGCGCGCCGTCATCAGGACCCGTCTCGCCACCGGCGAGGCGCTGACGCTGGTCCCGGTCGCAGCCATACTCGTCGCCAGCATCCGCCTGCATTTTCTCGATCGCCTGCTCAACGCCGACACGACGGGGCCGGTCACGTTCCCCTGCGACGTCGGTGTGCGCAAGGGCGAGGAACTCGGCTGGTTCGAGCACGGCTCGACCATCATCGTGCTCGCGCCGGAGAATTTTGAATTCTGCGACAATATCGTGGCAGCCGCGCGGATCCGTGCCGGCGAGCCGCTCTTGCGGAAGCGGGCTTGAGTAGCGGACGGCCGATTGTCGCGGAAAGCGTGCCGGGCAATCTCGATTTTTCGTCAGCGCTTCACTAAATAGTGGGCGGTCGAAATCCGATTCGACGTTGCAGAAGGATGTGAGATGGCGCGAGCGCCTGTTCTGGCGGCCGGGGGCATTGTGCTGCGGCAGGCGGAGACGCCTGAGGTCGCGGTCGTGCGCCTGCGCAAGCGCAATGAATGGGTGCTTCCGAAGGGCAAGCTCGATGACGGCGAAACGGCGCGGGACGCCGCGCTGCGCGAAGTGCTGGAAGAAACCGGCCACGACGTCTCCGTGCACGAATTTCTGGGCACGCTGGTCTATGAGTCCGGCGGACGCTGCAAGGTCGTTCATTATTGGCGCATGGAGAGCAGCGGCGAGCAGGCCTATGAGCTGATGGACGACGTCAAGGCCGTCGACTGGCTGCCGCTCGATGCCGCCGTCGATCGGCTGTCCCGCAGCCATGAACGCGCGTTTCTCGAAAATGTCGGGCCGCTCGCGCTGGAGGCGGCGGCGCTCGCCCGGCCTGCGCGGCCGGTCAAGGCGAAGAAGCCGCCCGTCGCCGAAAAGCGACGGCGCCGGCCGGCGGTGGCTCCTCCGGTCCAGTCGACGATACCGATGTCGGTTCCGCTGCAGCCTGATTTGACGGCCCCGGCGAATGAGCAGGATCAGCGCCCGCCGGTCGACAACGACGTCGTCGAAGCGGAAACCTCCGTCGCTTCAGCGGCGTTCGGGATGGCGGCGCCATCTGCTGAAGAAATCGCCGCGGTCACAACACAGGCGACAGAAGTTGAGCCTCGATCCGGCAACCACGATACGGTGGCAATGGCGCGAGGCCGGCGCATCAACCTGATGCAGAAAGTTCGGAATTGGCTGCGGCGCGCCGCCTGACCCCGGGCGCGAAAGGCTTGCGGCGCCGATAGCCCTGGCGGCCGCGCAGATCCGTGCCGGCTAGCCGCTGCTGCGCGAGCCAGCTTTCGCGCGCTCGACCTGACAATGAGCCCAGCCTGACAAAACTAACTTGCGTGTCAGAAACTGTCGCATTTGTCATTTGAATTCACGGGATCCTTTGGCTCTGCTGATCGTCTTCTGCTGGCGGCGAAATTCGTCGCGGCAAATCGACCACGGAGGATTCGGGATGAACAACAGGATTCTTGGTTGCCTCATCGCGGGTGCGCTTGCTATGGCGCTTGCGCTTGGGTCACCGGCATTCGCGCGCGGCGGCGGCGGGGGCGGTGGTGGTGGCGGCGGGCATGGTGGAGGCATGGGAGGTGGCATGGGCGGCGGCGGGCATGCTGGAGGTATGGGAGGCGGCATGGGCGGCGGCGGGCATGCTGGAGGTATGGGTGGTGGCATGGCCGGCGGCATGCACGGCGGAGGCATGGGAGGAGGCTGGGGAGGTGGCATGCACGGCGGAGGCTGGGGCGGCGGCATGCATGCAGGCGGCATGCATCCGGGCGGGATGGCTGGCCGCGCAAGTTTCGCCGCGATCGGCGGCGGACCACATTTCGCCGCGATCGGCGGCGGGCCGCGTTTCGGCGGCGCTCATTTCGCGGGTGCGCCTTTTGCGCATCGTGGATTCGGGCCGCGGTTCTCGAGGTTCGGGTTCCACGGCAGGGGTCGCTTCCATCACCGCTTCCATAGCTTTGCGTTCTTCGGCGCGCCCTTTGTCTACGCCGATTACGACAGTTGCTGGCGCAGGGTGTGGACGCCCTATGGACTGCAATGGGCCGATCTCTGCAGCGGCTCCGGCTACTACTGACGTTGGCGGCATATCTGGCGAGTTGCCGTTGCCGTAGCCGGCGCGTTGCATGTGCACAGTCCCGTCGCGCCGGCTAAGGCTTTCGAGCAGCGATCCAGGTATCGCGATGGCCGTCATCTCCGAATGATTTCCGGCGCAGCGGAAGCCGTTTCGGCTGATGGCGGCCATCGCACTCTCAGCCGCTGACATCATCACGCAGGCTTTAGATTACCTGCGGGCTGGTCTGACCTATATGTCGGAGCTGCGGGGTTTCCGGTTTTGCGGCCTGGCCTTTGGCCGCCGCTCGGAGACGAAAACCATGACGGGAAGTCACCGCCGTATTCTGGTCGTCGAGGATGATCCGGAAACCGCCGGTCAGCTGGTGGAATCGCTCACGACCAGCGGTTACCAGGTGGATCTCGCCGCCTGCGGCAATGACGCTCTGAGCCGCGGCGCCGCCAGCGACTATGCCGTGATCACGATCGACCGCATGCTTCCGGACATCGACGGCATCACGGTGATGCGTCAATTGCGCGACGGCGGCGTCGCCGCGCCCGTCCTGATCATCAGCGCGCTCGGGGAGGTCGACGACCGGGTGCGGGGCCTGCGCGCGGGCGGCGACGACTACATGGTCAAGCCCTTCTCCTTCGTCGAGCTGCTGGCGCGCGTCGAGGCGCTGGGCCGGCGCAGCGACACCGTCGTCAAGGAGACCATCCTGCGCGTCGGCGATCTCGCGGTCGACCTGGTGTCGCGGACCGCCAGCCGGCGCGGCAAGGACATTGGTCTCTTTCCCCGGGAATTTCAGCTGCTGGAGTATCTGGTACGCAACGAAGGCCGCGTCGTTTCCCGGACGATGCTGCTTCAGCATGTCTGGGATCTTCATTTCGATCCCTCGACCAACATCATCGACGTCTATGTCGGGCGCGTGCGCCGCAAGGTCGACGGCCAGCAGGCCTATCCCCTGATCCACACGGTTCGCGGCATCGGGTACTGTCTCCGTGCTCCTGGCTAAGACGCTCACGTCATCGACGTTCAAGATCGCGCTGATCGCGATCGGCACTTTCGGCGTGATCGTTTCGGCCATTTTCAGCTACGTTTATCTGTCCACCGCCTCCTATGTGCGCGGCAGGTCGGATCGCATGATCATGACCGAGCAGGCGGTCTTGCAGGACGCTTACCGGCGATCGGGCCGCGACGGACTGATCGCTCTCGTTCGAGAGCGCATTGCCGATACGAGCTTCATTGGCCACGTGTACCTGCTGGCCGATCCCTCGCTGGCCATTCTGGCCGGAAACCTCAAATCATGGCCGTCTGCGGACGGCGCCCGCGGATGGACCGAATTTCGAGCGCCCGAGCCATTGCCCGGCGGCGCGAAGGCGCCGCTGCTGCGCGCCATGCTCGAAACATTGCCGGGCGGCGATCGCCTGTTGGTGGGGCGGGATATCGGCGACCTCGACAGCTTCACCGAGCGGATGAAGACGGCGGTGATCTCCGGCGTCGCGTTGATCTTCGTGCTGGCCGGCGTGGTCAGCATCCTGGTCACCCGCCGGACCGTGGGCCGGATCGAATCGATCAACGCCACCACGCGGGCGATCATGCAGAGCGGCCTCGACCAGCGCATTCCGCTGCGCGACAGCCATGACGAATGGGACCGCGTTGCCGAGAACCTCAACTTGATGCTGGATCGCATCCAGACCCTGATGGGCGAGGTCAAGCAGGTCAGCGACAATGTTGCGCACGATCTGCGGACGCCGCTGACGCGCATGCGCGGCCGGCTGGAGATGGCCTATCACGGTGCGCGGGTAGCCGAGGACGACCAGGCGCTGATCGGCGATACCCTCGCCGAGCTCGACGCCGTGCTGCGGATATTCTCGTCGCTGACGCGGATCGCGCAGATCGAAACCCAGGCCCGCAAGAGCGCGTTCCGCACCGTGAACCTGGTCGAAATCGCCGGTGAAGTCGTCGAGTTGTACGACGCCGCGGCCGAACAGGACGGCACCGATCTCACGGTCGCCGGCGATCGCGAGGTGGTGGTGACCGGAGATCGCGATTTGATCTTCGATGCCATCGCCAATCTCGTGGACAATGCGATCAAACATGGCCGCGCCGGAGGACAAATCGTCGTTGCCAACGAAAACATCGAGGGCAGGCCGGTCGTCTCGATCGCCGATGACGGGCCCGGAATTCCCGCCGACCAATACGAGCACGTCTTCAAGCGCTTTTACCGCCTCGAACACAGCCGCTACCGGCCGGGAAACGGGCTCGGGCTCAGCCTGGTCGCCGCCGTCGCCCGCCTTCACGGCGCGCAAATCGAGATGCTTGATAATTCGCCCGGTCTCAAGTTCAGGCTTTGGTTCGCAGCGCCGGAGGGATAGCTAGCGCCTTTCCTTGCGCGGTTTTCCCTTCGGCCCGGGCAGCAA
>JBAUUA010000693.1:0-2352 GCA_049582465.1 Bradyrhizobium sp.
GCGGCCTTGTCATAGCAGGCGAGCCTCGCAGCTGGAGTCGGGATGGATTTGCAATCCGGTGTCTGGGCGATCGCGGTCTGGCACAGCGCGCCAATCGCGACGAGTGCGGCGAGGAATCTCATTTCAGCCCCTTATTCGCCGGCGGAACCCGGCGAGAGATGTCATCGTTCTACGATTTTTAAAGCAAATCAATCAGATTGCGGAATTTCCTCGGGCAAATCGCGCGCAACCAAAGGGCGTGTATTTCCGGCCGCGCCATGCGGCGGGTGCAGCCGGCCGTTGGCTACGTGGTAGACTTTGTCCCCGATGAGACGGAGACGCGTCCGGTGGTCCTATTTCGCGGAGCGGAGACACATGCACGGTCGGTTCTCAAGGCGGTGAGCTGGCGCGCCCTGGGGACGCTCGACACGTTCGCGATCAGCTGGCTCCTGACCGGCAGGGTCGAAATCGCCGGCTCGATCGCCGGCCTCGAGATCATCACCAAGATCGCCTGGTACTATCTGCACGAGCGCATCTGGGCGGCGATCCATTGGGGCCGGCGTCACTAGCCCTGGCGCCGATCAGGCGCCCATTGCGGGAGCCGTCGCCGCAGCCGCCGGCTCGCCCGAACGGTTCATCCATGCCTTCGCGATGCGGCTACCGCGACGGCGCAGGGGTGTCTCGAAGTAGCGAAAAGACAGATCACTGATCGACAGCATCAGCGTCGCCAGCATCAGGACAATCACCACCTTCATCGTGTCACTGGGTAATTGATCCGGGAATATCCGGTCAAACATTTCGTGCACAAACCAGGTGACCGGGTTGTGGATCAGGTACAAGGCGAAAGACCGCTCACCGATCCAGACGAGGGCGGCCCGCAGCAAACCCGGCTTCATCAGGAAGCCCCGATCGTAGGAGGCGATCAGAACGAGGGCCCCGCACACAGCGGTTACCATGGTCGTATACGCCGGCACGAGGGCCCCGGGGCCTGGAACGATGGCGAGAGCGGCGACCAGGATGGCGGCGACTGTCGCTCGCTTGATCGGATGGCTGAGGAAAACCGGCGTGAAGGAATTGTAGGCCGATGATTGCTTGAAAAACGCGATGAGCACGCCGAGGCAAATCGCGTCGATGCGGGTCATGAATGCGAGGGTCGTCATGGTTCGCGTCATCATCCAAACGATGGCTGCGACCAGCACCGCGATCATGACCCGTTTGGGTAACAGCAACAAAAGCGGAAATACGAGATAGAACTGCTCTTCGAGCGAAAGCGACCAGTATATTGTGTCCGGCCCGCACCATTTCGTCTGCTCGACGCAGTGCGCAGCGTGAAAATTGTAAACATTCAGGACCGCCGAAAGGCTGTCGCCGGCGTTGCCGAGCAGATGGCTCGAGTAGCCGGAACGGTTGAAAAACACCGACATCAACAGCGGTATGGCAAGCCAGAGCCACGCGAGGGGGATGATGCGGTAGGCGCGTCTGATCCAGAACGCCGCTACCGCATTCCAGTATACCGGGCCGCCGGTCGCGGCTGCTTCCGAAAGCGGGCCATAGAACGATCGCGCGATGACAAACCCGGATACGCAGAAAAACAGATCGACGCCATAAGCGAACGACAACGAGTTCTCGAATGGCGTAGGCCGCCACCATAGGCCGTTATAGGAGTGCGCGGTTATGACGAACAGGATCGCGACCGCGCGCAGCACCTCGATTTCAAGAATCTTCGTGCGCGCTGCAACGTCGTCTACCAACGGGCCCGTCCTGCTGCCTTCCGGCGGATCGATCGCGTGGTATTCGGCGGTTTTCGGGACCGCAGTCTCTCGGTTCATGGGCGAGATTTCTCTGGAGCGAGCGTCCCGTAAGTCCATAACGGGCAATGACTCGCAAGGGCAGCGCGAACCTGCGTTACTCTCCTGGAGGCATCAGCGCGTCGTTTGCCGCAGGCTTCGCAGATGAAGTGCTGCTCGATGTCGGAGAGCCGAACATCATCCACTAGCGATCTCCGCTGATCGCGCTCCAACCGCTCATTTGCAGTCCGAGCAATGGATCAGGAGACCACGCATTCCCGCGAGGGTGATTTTCTGCCGACAGCGGCTAAGGGCAGGCATGCCCTATTGAAGCGCAGTACGCCCTAAGAACAATCCAGGACAGATTGCGGCGTTTATTAATTGTGCCAACCGAGGATTGGTATGGACGACTGAGCATTTTGCGCTGATGGGGCCTGTGAGCGCGCGGTTTGGATCGGCCGACGCTTTGGCAAGGGCGGCGCTTGGGCTTTTTGCACGACCGGTGCTGGAGCATCTTGAATGGGCTGGGAAGGCCGAACCTGGAGCGGAACATCTTCCGCGGCCGCCCATGCCTGGAATTGATCGA
>JBAUUA010000694.1:0-1572 GCA_049582465.1 Bradyrhizobium sp.
CACCAGGACATGACCTATCGCTCAATCATCAATGTCCTGATGCTTTGCGGCACGATCGGCGTCTCCGGAGGCGGCTGGGCCCATTATGTGGGGCAGGAGGCGCTGCGTCCGCTCGCCGGCTGGCTGATGCTGACCTTTGCGCGCGACTGGGTCAGGCCGCCGCGCCAGATGAACGGCACATCGTTCTTCTACGCTCATTCCGACCAATGGCGCTACGAAAAGCTCGATGTGTCCGGCCTGCTTTCACCGCTCGCCGATCCGGCCAATTACAAGGGCAGCTTCATCGATCTAAACGTGCGCGCCGAGCGGATGGGCTGGCTGCCTTCGGCGCCGCAGCTTGCGAGCAACCCTCTGCGGCTTGCGGGCGAAGCGGAAAAGGCCGGAGTCGAACCGCGCGAATTCGTCGCCAACGGGCTCAAATCGGGTGCGTTGAAACTTTCCTGCGAGGATCCAGACAATCCCGTCAATTTTCCGCGCAACCTGTTCATCTGGCGCGCAAACCTCTTCGGCTCCTCTGGCAAGGGACACGAATATTTCCTGAAACATTTCCTCGGCACGAAGCACGGACTGCAGGGCAAGGATCTCGGCGAGACAGGTGCGGTCAAGCCTGAGGAGATCGTCTGGCGCGATCCGGCGCCTGAGGGCAAGCTCGATCTGGTAGTGACGCTCGATTTTCGGATGTCGTCAAGCTGCCTCTATTCCGACATCGTGCTGCCGACGGCATCCTGGTACGAGAAGAACGATCTCAACACCACAGACATGCATACTTTCGTTCACCCGCTGTCGGCAGCAGTCGATCCGGTCTGGGAATCGAAGAGCGACTGGGAAACCTACAAGGCGATCGCCAAACGCTTTTCCGAACTCGCCGAAGGCCATCTCGGCGTCGAGCGCGATCTCGTGCTGACCCCGATCAAGCACGACACGCCGGGGGAGCTCGCCCAACCCTTCGGTGTCAAGGACTGGAAGAAGGGCGAATGCGAGCCGATCCCGGGTGTGACCGCTCCGCAGGTGACGGTAGTCGAGCGGGATTATCCTAATACCTGGCGGCGCTTCACAGCGCTTGGGCCGTTAATCGACACGCTCGGCAACGAGGAAAAGGGCGTCGAGTGGGAGACGGAGGCTGAGGTCGCGGGGCTGCGCGAATTGAACCGTACAGTAACAGAAGACGGGCCGACAAAGGGGCGGCCGCGCATCGATACCGACATCGATGCGGCCGAAACCATCCTCTACCTCGCCCCGGAAACAAATGGCGAGGTTGCCGTGAAGGGCTGGGAGGCGCTTGGTGAAAAGACCGGCCGCGACCACACCCATCTGGCGAAGCCGCGCGAGGACGAAAAGATCCGCTTCCGCGACATTGTCGCCCAGCCCCGCAAGGTTATCACCTCGCACACCTGGTCCGGTATCCAAAGCGAGGAGCAGACTTACAATGCCGGCTATCTGAACGTGACCGAACTGATCCCCTGGCGCACGCTTTCGGGGCGGCAGCAATTCTATCAGGACCATCAATGGATGCGCGATTTCGGCGAAGCCTTCGCGCTCTACCGGCCGCCGGTCGACACCCAGACCGTCAAC
>JBAUUA010000695.1:0-3624 GCA_049582465.1 Bradyrhizobium sp.
TTCGCGGCGATGGCGGCACTCGGCTTCACCATCAACCTGTCGACGCTGTTTGCGATCGTGCTGGCGATCGGCATCGTGGTGGACGACGCCATCGTCGTGGTCGAGGGCGCCGCGCATAATATCGAGAAGGGCATGTCCGGCCACGACGCCGCGATCAGCGCGATGGATGCGCTGTTCGCGCCGATCATCGGCATCACGCTGGTGCTGATCTCGGTGTTCCTGCCCGCGGCCTTCCTGCCGGGACTGACCGGGCGCATGTACGCGCAGTTCGCGCTGGTGATCGCCGCGACCGCGCTGCTCAGCGCCGTCAATGCCGCGACGCTGAAGCCGACGCAATGCGCGCTGTGGCTGCGCCGGCCGGTGCCGCCGGAGCAGCGCAACTTCTTCTATCGCGGCTTCAACGCGGTCTATGACCGGCTCGAGCGCGGCTACGGGCGGCTGATTGGAAGTCTCGCCGCGCACAGCAACCTTTCGGTCATATCGGCCTTGATCCTGATCGGCATCGCCGGCGACGGCCTGTCGCGGGTGCCGACCGGCTTCATCCCGATCGAGGACCAGGGCTATCTGCTGGCCGCGGTGCAGCTCCCCGACGGCGCGGCACTCGATCGCACCCAGAAGGTGCTCGAGCAGGTGAGCGATCTGGCCGGCAAGACGGCCGGCGTCGAACAGGTGGTCAGCATCGCCGGCATCTCGGCGCTCGACAACAGTTCGAGCCTTGCCAATGCCGGCGTCGCCTATCTGATCCTGAAGGACTGGAGCGCGCGCGGCCCCGGCGAGGATCTGCGCTCGCTGGTGGTCGGACTGAGCCAGAAGCTCGCGGCGATCCCGGAAGCGCGGATCCTGGTGATTCCGCCGCCGCCGATCCAGGGTATCGGCAATGCCGCCGGCTTCGCCATGCAGGTCGAGCTGCGCGACGGCAATGCCGACTACGACAAGCTGCAGGCCATCACGGGCGCGATGGTCGCCAATGCGCAGACGCAAAGCGCCCTGCAGCGAGTCAACTCGTCGTTCCGCTCGATGGTGCCGCAGTATGACGTCGAGGTCGACCGGATCAAGACCCAGACCCTGCATGTCACCACCGACCAGATCTTTTCGACGCTGTCCTCCTATCTCGGCGCCAGCTTCGTCAACCAGTTCACCAAGTTCGGCCGCACCTTCCAGGTTTATGCCCAGGGGGATGCGCAGTTTCGCCTGACCGCGCGCGACATCGAGAACCTGATGGTGCGCAACCAGCAGGGCGACATGATCCCGATCGGCACGGTAGCCAGGATCACGCCCTCGGTCGGGCCGTCGCTGATCAGCCTCTATAATCTCTATCCTTCCGCGACAGTCATAGGCCTGCCGGCCACGGGCTACAGTTCCGGCCAGTCGATGGCGCTGATGGAGGAAATCGCGGCCAAAACCCTGCCGCCGGGCACCGGCTATGAGTGGACCGCGATGTCGTACCAGGAAAAGGTCGTCGGTAACCAAATCTATTATGCGTTCGGCCTCGCGCTGCTCTTGGTCTACCTCGTGCTGGCGGGGCAATATGAAAGCTGGTACGCGCCGATCTCGGTGATCCTCGCCGTGCCGCTGTCGCTGCTCGGCCCGATGATCGTGCTCACGGCTTTGCGGATCGAGAACAATCTCTACACCCAGATCGGCATCATCCTGCTGATCGCGCTGTCGGCGAAGAACGCGATTCTCATCGTCGAGGTCGCGCTCGAACTGCACGTCCGCGACGGCAAGCCGCTGGTGGAATCCGCGGTCGAGGCGGCGCGCGCCCGGTTCCGGCCGATCCTGATGACCTCGTTCGCCTTCATCCTCGGCGTGGTGCCGCTGGTGATCGCGACTGGCGCCGGCGCCAGCGCCCGCAAGTCGATCGGCATCACCGTGTTCTCCGGCATGATCGCCTCGACCTGCCTCGCCGTGCTGTTCGTTCCGACATTCTTTGTCGTGGTGCAGCGGTTCGAGAACTGGCTGGCGGAGCGAAAGCGCACATCCGACGCGCCGACGATCTCGCCGGCCGGATCCTGAGACGGCGGATCAATAAGAAGCCGTATGGACGACGCTGTGCGGATGATGTCCGGCCGGAATTCCGTCCGCGGGGGAATAGTCCGGACGTACCGGGGTTGTTGATGCCGACACTCCCGCGGGCTGGCTGCTGTCGCGGGCTGCCGCCGTCATCTGCGCAGACAACAACAGCCGTCGCGCGACCGTCACAAGGGAAATCCGAAATGCGCTGGCATCTTCTCGGTCTTGCAGCACTTTCCACGCCGCTATTTGTTTTCGACGGCGTGCCGCCGGCAGCAGCGGAAATCATCTATCCGGTCTGCATGGCAGGCGGGTACGACAGCAGGGCGCTGCATTGCGACTATACGGATCTCGATCAGTGCCGCGCCACGGCGTCCGGCATCGGGGGATCCTGCACGCTGAACCCGTATTACCATGCCGCTCAGCCGGCCGTCCGCAGCGGTCCCACGAGGCGTCGCCATTAGCCGCCGGCACGGCGCAACAAGCGCCGTTGCCAATCCCGTGTTCGCGCCCGATCCCGTTGCGCTACACCTTGATCATCCGCTTGCCGCGGTTCTCGCCGGCCAGTAGTCCGATCAGGGCCTTGGGTGTGTTCTCCAGCCCGTTGATGATGTCTTCCTGGACTTTCAATTTGCCGGAGGCGACCCAGGACTGCAGGTCCTTCAGGGCCTGATCGCGCTGGTCCATATAGTCCATCACGATGAAGCCCTGCATGATCAGTCGTTTCACCACGATCAGGCCGGGCACGCCGCGCGGCCCATGCGCCGACGGCACGCCGTCATATTGCGAGATCGCGCCGCAGCAGGCGATGCGGCCGCGGTTGTTCATCTGCGCGAGGCAGGCTTCGAGAATGTCGCCGCCGACATTGTCGAAGTAGACATCGATGCCGTTTGGCGCGGCCGCCTTGAGCGCCTTGAACACCGCGCCGTCCTTGTAATCGACCGCGGCGTCGAAGCCGAGTTCGCTCGTCAGCCAGTGGCACTTGTCCTTGCCGCCGGCGATGCCGACGACGCGGCAGCCCTTGATCTTGGCGATCTGGCCGACGATCGATCCGACCGAGCCGGCGGCGGCCGAGACCACGACGGTTTCGCCGGCCTTCGGCTTGCCGATATCGAGCAGCCCGAAATAGGCGGTCAGTCCGGCGATGCCGTAGACGCTCAACAGATGCGTCAGCGGTTCGAGCTTCGGCATTTTCGTCAGGTGCTTTGCCGGGACGGCCGCGTAATCCTGCCAGCCGGTGTCGCCGAACACGATATCGCCCGGCGCAAGCCCAGGTGCTTTCGACGACACGACCTCGGCGATGCCGCCGCCGGCCATCACCGTGTTGGCCTCGACCGCCGCGCGATAGGTCGCGCCGTGCATCCAGGCGCGGTTGGCGGCGTCGAGCGAAATATAGCGAACCCGCAGCAGGGCCTCGCCGTCCTTCGGTTCGGGGATCGGCACCTCCGACATCCCAAAATGCTCGGGCCCGAGTTTGCCGGCCGGCTTCTCCACCAGCAGGACCTGACGATTGATGGCGTTGCTCATGGCATTTGCTCCCAACCTGGCTGTTCTTGATGCAGTCGCCGCGCAGGAAATGCGCAACGGCACGTATTGTGCATTACGCAGGAC
>JBAUUA010000696.1:0-4411 GCA_049582465.1 Bradyrhizobium sp.
AGAATGCCCCTGCCCTGCGGCACATAGCCAATGCCGTGCCTGACCCGATCATGGGTCGGGGTCGCCGCAATTTCCTCGCCGTCGAGCCGGATGCTGCCTTCCGTCCTGTCCATCAGCCCGACGATCGCGCGCAGCAGCGCGGTCTTGCCGACGCCGTTGCGCCCCAGAACGCTGAGGAAACCGGCATCGCCGACCTCCAGCGTGACATTCTGCAAGGCGCGGCTATTGCCGTAAAACGCGCTGAGATTGTCGATCTCAAGCATGAGTGAAGCCCCCCGAACCAAGATAGGCTTCGCGCACCAGCGGGTTGGCCTCGACATCGCCGACGCTGCCTTCCGCGAGCAACTTGCCTTGATGCATGACCGAAATTGAATCCCCGATTTCCTTCACGAAGCCCATGTCGTGCTCGACCACGATCAGCGTGTGCCGGCCCTTCAGCCGGTTGAAGATTTCCGCGGTCTTGCGGGTTTCCTGGATGGTCATGCCGGCGGTCGGCTCGTCCATCAGGATCAGTTCGGCGTTCTGCGCCATCAACAGCGCGATCTCCAGCCACTGGGTTTGACCGTGGGATAAATGCGCGGCGGGCGCCTCCATGCGGTCGAGGAGACCGACGAAACCGCAAAGATCTTCCAGCCCGGCTGTGTCCTCGTTCTGGGGCGCCCGCATGAGATTGGCCCATACGCCCGGGCTCTTGCAGTAGGCGACTTCCAGATTCTGCCGCACGGTCAGTTCGCGGAACACGCTTGGCACCTGAAATTTGCGGCCGACGCCGGCGCGTGCGATCGTATACTCCTCAAGCGCCTCAAGATGTTTGCCATTGAAAAGGATCGAGCCGGCGGTCGGCTTGACCTTGCCGCAGATCAGATCAAGACAGGTGGTCTTGCCGGCGCCGTTCGGACCGATCAGACAGCGCAGTTCGCCCTTGTTGATGGTCAGATCGAGCCCGCTGACGGCCATGAAGCCGTTGAAGCTCACCGCCAGATCGCGCACGACCAGATGCGTGCTCATGCGATCTCCTCCGGACGGTTGGGCTTCACATCGACCGCTTCGTTCCGGTGGTGGCCGTTGATAGGCCAGATTTTCCCCATCAATTGGCCGATCAGGCCGGCGAGGCCGGACGGCAGGAAGAGAACGACCAGCACGAACAGGATGCCCATCACCAGCGTCCACGTGTCGAGGAACGTCTTCGATTCCGACAGCGCTCCCTGCACGCCGGTGACCAGCACCGCGCCGACGAAGGCTCCGGGCAGGCTGCCGCGGCCGCCGACCGCACACCAGATCACCACCGACAGGCTGAGAGGCACGTTGAGGAACGTCGGCGACGCGAACTCCATCACGATCGTGTAGAGCATGCCGGCGAGACCCGCGATCGCCGCCGAGATCGCCATCACGGTTATCTTGTAGCTGGCGACGTCATAGCCGAAATACTGCACGCGGCCTTCCTGGTCGCGAATGGCCTGCAGGATCAGGCCGAACTTGGTGCGAGAGAGCACGTAGCCGAACAGCAGGGCGACACTGCAGACGGTGGCGATCAGATAGAACGTGGTGCGGTTGTAGGCGTCGAACACGATGCCGCCGATGGTCAACTGCGCCAGATCGGTGATGCCGTTGAAGCCGCCGGTATATTGCTGCTGGTCGATGATCAGCAGGTTGACGACGACAAGTGCCGCCAGCGTCGTGATCGCTACGAAGACGCCGGTGACCCTCCCGCGAAACATGAACCAGCCGAGCGCGGCCATCAGCGCCGACGGCACGACGATGCCGGCGATGATCGCGAACGTCATCGAATAGAATGGCGCCCAGAACCAGGGCAGCTGCTGCACATTGTTCCAGACCATGAAGTCCGGCAGGCCCCCGGCGCCAGTCTGGACCGGAATGGTTCGAAGCTTGAGCGCCATGGCCATGCAGTAGGAACCAAGACCGAACGGGAGTGCCTGGCCGAGGTTCAGGATGCCGCCATAGCCCCAGGACAGAGACAGCGCCATCGCCAGCAAGCCAAAGACCAGATAGCGGCTGTATTTGCTGATCAGGAAGTCGTCGACCAGCACATAGGGCATCAGATACATCGCGGCGATCAGGACGATGATGCCGACCAGTTCCGGTTGCCAGAAACTGGTGGCGCGCTGCCGGGACGCAGACTGGCGAGGCGAGCTCATGCCCGCACCTTTGCGACGAACAGACCCTGGGGCCGGAAGCGAATGACGCTGATGATCAGGATCAGAACGATCGCCTTGGCGATGGTGTCGTTTTGCAGGAATGCAATCACGCCGGTGACCTCGCCGAGCGAGAAGGCGCTGATCACCGTGCCGAACAGGCTCTGCACACCCCCGAGCACGACGACCATGAATGCATCGACGACGTAGCCGGTGCCCATTTCGGGTGAAACGCTTTTCAACGGTGAGATGATCGCGCCGGCAAGGCCGGCCAGCCCGGTGCCATAGGCGAAGGTCAGCGAATAAACCCGGTCCGCATTGATGCCGAAGGAAGACGCCACGCCGCGGTCCTGCACAACCGCGCGCAGCTTCAGTCCGAAGGTCGTCCGGTAGATGATGAACCAGCTGAGCAGAAACAGCAACGCGGCGACCACGAAGATGAAGATGCGGTAGGCGGAAGTCTCGACCCCGAGGATCGACACGCTGCCGGCCATGGATGGCGGCAGCTCGACATAGCGCAGATCGCCACCGGCGGTGAGCCGAATGACTTGCTGCAACACGACGCCAATGCCCCAGGTCGCCAGGATGGTATCGAGCGGTTGCCTATACAGCCGGCGCAGCAGGATGCGCTCAACCAGCCAGCCGAACATTCCGACGCCGAGAAAAATCAGCACCAGCCCCGGCAACAAGGATACCCCGGCATACGTCTTCAACGCCCAGGCAGCGTAGGCGCCGAGCATGATGAACTCGCCATGGGCAAGGTTGATCACCCCGATCGTGCCGTAGATGATTGCGAGGCCCAGCGCGGCGAGCAGCAGGATCGATCCAATGCTGAGCCCGGTCAGGAGCTGTTCGAAGACGACTTGCATTACAATTTCCCGCGATGCCACGAAGTGCCGGGCGGCCAACCGGCCGCCCGGACGTGCAAGGCCAAATCAGACCTTCTTTTCGACCAGGCCCTTTTCCGTGCAGACCTGGTTCGGATAGGCGGCATATGGATCGGGCCTCAGCCAATCCTTGGCCTGGACGATGATTTCGAACTGACCGTTGGCTTTGGCCTGCGCGATCTTCGGCCACAGCCAGGTGTGCAAGTTCTCGCCATCGAGGCGGACCTTGCCCTGCGGCGCGATCAACTCGACACCCTTGACGGCTTCGCGGATGGTATTGGGCGTAATATCACCCTTCCCGATCTTCTCGACCGCCTGCTTGAACATGTAGGTCTGGAAGTAGCAGGCTTCGGACACGAAATGGGTGACCTTGTCGGCGCCCCAACGCTTCTTGTAGGCGGCGACGAACTTCTCGTTCTCAGGCGACTTGTAGACTTCGAAATACGGCGCCGAGGTGAAGTGGCCAGCAGCGGCCTCGCCACCCATGGCGGCGATCTCGTTTTCCGAAGTGGTCAAGCTCGCCATCGGCATCTTGGCAGGATCGAGGCCGGCGGCCTTGTACTGCCGATGCAGCGCCACCACGGAATCACCGACCACCGTCGAGAAGATGACATTCGGCTGCTGCTGACGGAACTTGTTGATGACCGAGGAGAACTCGGAATGGCCGAGCGGCACGTATTCCTCGTTGACAACTTCGGCGCCGTATTTCTCGAGCAGCTTGCGGCAGTAATTGTTCTCTTCCTTCGGGTAGATGTAGTTCGACCCGATCATCGAGAACTTCTTGCCGAAGTTCTTGATCAGCCACGGAATGAATTCATCCTGCTGCTGGTTCGGCACCGCGCCGGTATAGATGACGTTCTTCGAGCACTCGCGGCCTTCATACAAGGTCGGGTACCAGTAAAGATTGTTCTGCTTCTCCACGACGGGCAGCACCGCCTTGCGGCTGGCGGAGGTGTAGGAGCCGAATACGCTGACGCATTTGTCGCCAGCGACCAGCTTGCGCGCCTTTTCGGCGAAGGTCGCGGGATCGGAAGCCGGGTCTTCGATCACCGGCACGATCTTCATGCCGTTGATGCCGCCCGCCGCGTTGATTTCCTCAATCGCCAGGATGGTCGCCTTGTTCAGCGATTCCTCGATGATGGCGGTCGTACCTGTCAGCGAAAACAGGACACCGACCTTGATCTCGCCGCCCGCAGCGGTGGCAAGATCGGCGTTCTTGATCCAGATATGCGGAAAGCCCGCGCCAGCAAATGCACCGAGTGCCGCAGCACTCTTCAACAACGTCCTTCGCGTAGTCCTCATAACACTCCCCCTTTTTTGGCTGCCCTCAACTCGAGGCAAGCCTGTTTTATTTCGCACTTGGGTGCGCTG
>JBAUUA010000697.1:0-1768 GCA_049582465.1 Bradyrhizobium sp.
TCCATCTTCTGGGCAGCGCGCTCGGCCAGGCGCGCATTGTCGGCGCGCAGCCGGGCGGTCAGCTCGGCCAGGCGATTTTCCGGCGCGGCGGCGGGAGCCACCGCGCTGGTCGGGAGCGGCGCACCCGGCGTCGCGTTGCGAATCAGGGCCTGCTCGATGCCGGTGGCGACGACGGAGACGCGGATGATGCCGTCGAGGCTCTCGTCGAAGGTGGCGCCGACGATGATGTTGGCGTCCTGATCGACTTCCTCGCGGATGCGGGTGGCGGCTTCGTCGACTTCGAACAGCGTCAGGTCCTTGCCGCCGGTGATCGAGATCAACAGGCCGCGCGCGCCCTTCATCGAGGAATCGTCGATCAGCGGATTGGCGATCGCAGCTTCGGCCGCGGTCAAAGCGCGCTTGTCGCCCGAGGCTTCGCCGGTGCCCATCATCGCCTTGCCCATTTCGCGCATCACGGCGCGGACGTCGGCGAAGTCGAGGTTGATCAGGCCTTCCTTGACCATCAGGTCGGTGATGCAGGCGACGCCCGAGTAGAGCACCTGGTCGGCCATCGCGAAGGCATCGGCGAAGGTGGTCTTTTCGTTGGCGACCCGGAACAGGTTCTGGTTCGGGATGATCAGGAGCGTGTCGACGACCTTGTGCAGCTCGGCAATGCCGGCTTCGGCCGTGCGCATGCGGCGCTGGCCTTCGAAATGGAAGGGTTTGGTCACCACGCCGACCGTCAGGATACCCATGTCGCGGGCGGTCTTGGCGATCACGGGGGCCGCACCGGTGCCGGTGCCGCCGCCCATGCCGGCGGTGACGAACACCATGTTGGCGCCGGAGAGATGGTCGCGGATTTCATCGAAGACTTCCTGGGCCGCCGCCGCGCCGACGTCCGGCTGCGAACCGGCCCCGAGGCCCTGGGTGACCTGCGTGCCCATCTGGATGATGCGCTGCGCCTTCGACATCGTGAGCGCCTGCGCGTCGGTATTGGCGACGACGAAATCGACCCCCTGCAGTCCGGCAGTGATCATGTTGTTGACGGCGTTGCCGCCGGCTCCACCAACGCCGAACACGGTGATACGCGGCTTCAATTCGCTGATGTCGGGGGGAGTAAGATTGAGTGCCATGGTTGCCTCTCGATTAAGCGCGCGTTGGTTCGCCCCGGCCGACGGCCGCGGGGATTGGTGAAAGTAGAAGAGTGGTGCGGAAAAGTTCCATCAGAAGCCCTCGCGAAGCCATCGCCCGACCTTTCCGAAATAGCCGTCAGTCCCTGTCCTGAGCTGCCGCGTATGCCGCGGTTCGACATGTTCGAGATGAGCGTATTGCGGATAGACCAGGAGACCCGAGGGAACCGCGAAGGACGCGCTCTTCGCCTCGTTGGGCAGGCGGCCGAAGCCGAGCGGGCGGCCGATCCGCACCGGCCGGCCGAGGATCTGGGTCGCGAGTTCGGGAAAGCCGGTGAGCTGGGAAGCGCCGCCGCTCAAGACGACCCGTGCCTTTGGCTCTGCGGCAAAGGGGGAATCCGCGAGGCGGTCCCTGACCATTTCAAATATCTCCTCGGCGCGGTGCCGAACGATGTTCGCGATTGTGGCGCGGGACACGATCTGCGGAACATCCTGCTCACTGTCGCCGGCGGTCGGCACCGACATCAGCTCGCGCGTGTCCGACCCGCCGGTCAGCACGGTGCCATATAACGTCTTGATTCGCTCGGCATCCGCAATGCAGGCGGAAAGGCCGCGGGCAAGATCCATCGTGATGTGTTGCCCGCCGACCGCAAATCCGG
>JBAUUA010000698.1:0-3180 GCA_049582465.1 Bradyrhizobium sp.
GCGAGTTGAGATCGTACTTGCCGGAATCCAGTGCCATCGCCAGCGTGAAGGCCTTGAACGTCGATCCCAGCTCGTAGACGCCGGTGGTCAGCCGGTTGATGCGATCGGGATCGTGCGCCTCCTTCGGATTGTTGGGATCGAAATCGGGCACCGACACCATCGCCACGATTTCGCCGGTCCTGACGTTGGAGACGAGACCGGAAGCCGCCTTGGCGTGGAATTTTTCCTTGGCCTTGAGCAGTTCGTCGCGCAGCGCGTGCTCGACGCGCAGATCGACCGACAATTCGATCGGCCGCTGCAGCCGGTCGGTGGCAAAGCCCGCCCGGTGCAGATCGGCAAGCCCGTTGGTGTCGAGCCACTTCTCCATTCCGGCGATGCCCTCGTTGTCGATATTGACCAGGCCGATCAGATGCGCGACCTCGTTGCCGGTGGGATAGACGCGCTTGTTCTCCCGCAAAAAGCCGATGCCGGGAACGCCGAGGCGGTGAATTTCCTGCTGCTGTGCCGGCGTGATTTCGCGCTTCAGCCAGACGAAGCCTTTCTTCGACGACAGTCGGTCGCGCACTTCGCCGGTGTCGAGATCCGGCAAGGTCGCGGTCAGAAGTTCGATGGCTTCGTCCTTGTCGATGATCCGGCGCGGCTCGGCGAACAGGCTCGGCGCCTTGACGTCGGTTGCGAGGATCTCGCCGTTGCGGTCGACGATATCCGGCCGCGCGGTCGCGATGGCGTCCTGCGCCGCGGTGCGCCGCGCGCCATGGCTGTCGCCGATGGTGGCGAACATGATCAGCCGTCCGCCGATGATGGCGTAGATCGCCGCGAACGCGACAATCGCGAATCCGACGCGGGCGCGTGCTTTCGCCGACCGGTCGACGTTGCGGCCGTACAGCAGGCTGCGGATCAGCCGCTGCCGCCACGGTTCCGAGGGTTTGACCCTTGCGGGTGCGGAATTGGTCATCGCCGATCCTCTGGCGCCGGAACCGAACCCGTCACCGAGGAAGCGTCGGTGGCGGCATCGATGGTCTGGATCATCGCACCGATCGGATCGGGATCGCCGGGCCTGACCAGGTTCGGCGGCCGCTCGGGCAGGTTCTTCAGCGAATCATACTGGTTGGCATTGATCGGCTTCAGCGGCAGATGCCGCTCGGCGAGGCCCTGCAGCCGCAGCGGCGCGTCGAGCTTGGCCCATTCCGAGTGCAGCACCGCGATGGCGTCGCGCTGCTCGCGAATTGCGGCGTGCAACTGCAGCACCCGCTCGACCCGGGTCGTGGAGTCCATCTTGATGCGATAGACGTAGGCTGCGGCGAACACCAAAGCGGCGATGACGAGGACATGGACGATCCGCATGATCAGCCTCCCCTCATCACATCGTCGAGGGTCGGCCATGCCGGCAGGGAAGCGGCTTGATGCGCCGGCGCCTCGGTGCGCTCGGCCGCGCGCAATTTTGCCGAGCGCGCGCGCGGATTGGCCGAAACCTCCTGGTCATCGGCGACGACGGGGCGCTTGGTCAGGATGACAAAGCTCGGCGCCGCCTGCGCGAGTTCCGGCAGGTGCCGCGACCCGCCGCCGGCCTTGCCGCGCTCGCTCAGGAAATTCTTGACGATGCGGTCTTCCAGCGAATGAAACGACACCACGACCAGCCGGCCGCCGGGCTTGAGCACCCGCTCCGCCGCGGCCAGCGCCAGATGCAGTTCGTCGAGTTCCTGGTTGACGAAGATCCGCAGGCCCTGAAACGTCCGCGTCGCCGGGTGGATTTCGCCCGGCTTCGACCGCACGACTTTCGAAACGAGATCGGCCAGCGCGCGGGTGGTCGTGATCGGCGCTTCCTTGCGCGCGGCGACGATGGCGCGGGCAACGGCGCGCGAATGACGCTCTTCGCCGAAGATATAGATGATGTTGGCAAGATCCGCCTCGGAGGCCTTCGCGATCACGTCCGCCGCGGTCGGGCCGTCCTGCCCCATCCGCATGTCGAGCGGACCGCCGAGGCGAAACGAGAAGCCGCGCTCGGCCTGGTCGAGCTGCATCGAGGAAACCCCGACGTCCATCACGACGCCGTCGACCGCCGACATCCCCTGCGCGGCGCAAACCTCAGCCAGATTGGAAAACCGCTCCTCGACCAGCGTCAGCCGGCCCTCCGACCGGTCGACCAGATCGAACCCGCCCGCGATCGCCGAGCGGTCGCGGTCGATGCCGACGACCCGGGTTCCCGCCACATCGAGGATCGCGCGGCTATACCCGCCGGCCCCGAACGTGGCATCGACATAGATGCCGCCGGCGCGGGGCGCGAGCAGCTCGATCGCCTGGCGGCCAAGGACGGGAATATGACGCGTGCCAGCCGGATTCATGCGCCGGCTCCGGAGGCGGACCGGGCAAAATTGCGGGAACTGGACGCGAACGGGCCCATTGCGCCTCAAATCTCTCGGCTCAGCCCTGTTCTTCGCCCCGAAGAACCACGCCGGCGCAGGATTGCCGATCCCGTGTGGCCCGAATCGCACCCCCTGATTTCCCGATGGAATATGAAGGGCTGCCATGGGATTTCGAGCGTCAAATGGGGCCTCGGCCGTCCCCCAAAACCGGTTCGGCTCTTCACCACTTAGTAACGGCAGTTACCATTAAGAAAGCGTTGATGGGACTGTTAGAATTACCTAGACAGCTCGTTGCGGGCGGGTCCGCGGGACCAGACCCGAGATGTGCAATTGAATATCGGGGAAGCCCGCGATTCCAGGTTCGCTTCGCACCCCGGAATGGCGGTATCTTTTCGGTGATGCTCGCCACACACAGTCCGCCAAAATGCAACGCGCCGGGCGGTTGCTCCGTTGCGCCGATGGCATCGTAAAGGAATAGTAAATGAGCCCTTCACCATTGCCGTTCTCCTGCCCGGTTTGAGCTGTCCTATGTCGCTTGGTTCGTTCGCATCCGATGGTATTGATTCGAAGCGTCAACGCGCCCTCCCGATTCCGCCGGCAAGTGCGAGCATGAAGACATTCACCCCGGATTCCTCGATCGCCTCCGACGTCATCCCGTCGGCGAATTACGGCGACCGTCAAAAGGGCCGCCAGCCCGACATGATCCTGCTCCACTACACCGGCATGCCGGACGTGGAAGGCGCGATCGCCCGGCTGTGCACGGCGGGAACCGACGTTTCCGCCCATTATATCGTCCTGGAGGACGGCCGCATCGTGC
>JBAUUA010000699.1:0-2219 GCA_049582465.1 Bradyrhizobium sp.
CCGCGGATGTCCAGATCGTGCGAGGCGAGCTGGAAGCCGGCGCCCAGCGTTTCCAGCGACTGCAGCACCTTCAGCCGGCGCTCGGCCTGCGCGGTGATTTTCTGCTGCGCGGGAAGCGTGAACAACGCGTAGGCGCGCAGCTTCGAGCGCCCCACCCGGCCGCGCAACTGATAGAGCTGCGCCAGCCCGAACATGTCGGCGCGGTGCACGATCAGCGTATTGGCGTTGGGGATGTCGAGGCCGGATTCGATGATCGTGGTCGACAGCAGGATGTCGTATTTGCCGTCATAGAACGCCGACATGATGTCCTCGATGACCGTCGGCGCCATCTGGCCATGGGCGACCGCGACCTTCATCTCCGGCACGTTCTTGTCGAGGAAATCTTTTACGCCGGCGAGCTCTTCGATCCGCGGCACGACGTAGAAGGCCTGCCCGCCGCGATAGCGTTCGCGCAGCAGCGCCTCGCGGACCATCTGGGTATCGTGCGGCGCCACGAAGGTGCGGACCGCGAGGCGATCGACCGGGGGCGAGGCGATGATGGAGAGCTCGCGCACGCCGGTCAGCGCCAGTTGCAGGGTGCGCGGGATCGGGGTCGCGGAGAGCGTCAGCACGTGCACCTCGGCGCGAAGCTGCTTCAGCCGTTCCTTGTGGCTGACGCCGAAATGCTGCTCCTCGTCGACGATCAATAGACCGAGATCCCTGAATTTGATGGATTTGCCGAGCAGCGCATGGGTGCCGACCACGATATCGACGCTGCCGTCGGCGAGCCCCTTCTTGACCTGCGTCAGTTCCTTCGGCGGGATCAGCCGCGAAGCCTGCGCGACGTTGACCGGAAATCCCTTGAAACGTTCGACGAAGTTCTTGGTGTGCTGCCGCGCCAGCAGCGTGGTCGGCACCACGACGGCGACCTGCTTGCCGTCGAGGGCGACCGCGAACGCTGCGCGCAGCGCCACTTCGGTCTTGCCGAAGCCGACGTCGCCGCAGATCAGCCGGTCCATGGGCCGGCCGCTTTCGAGATCCTTCAGGGTCGCCTGGATCGCGCCCAGCTGGTCCTCGGTCTCCTCGTAAGGAAAGCGCGCGCAGAATTCGTCATAGAGTCCGGGCTGCACCGGTAGTTTCGGCGCTTCGTGCAGATGCCGCTCGGCGGCGATCTTGATCAGCTCACCCGCGATCTCGCGGATGCGGTTTTTCAGTTTGGCCTTGCGCGCCTGCCAGCCGCTGCCGCCGAGCCGGTCGAGCTCGACATTGGCGTGGTCGGAGCCATAGCGCGACAACAGTTCGATGTTTTCGACCGGCAGAAACAGTTTTGTCTCCGCGGCGTAGTGCAGCTCGAGGCAGTCGTGCGGCGCGCCCGCGACTTCCAGCGTCTGCAGGCCGATGAAACGGCCGATGCCGTGCTCGACGTGAACCACGAGGTCGCCGCTGGCGAGGCTCGTGACTTCCGAGATGAAATTGTCGAGCTTGCGGCTCGCCTTGCGCGGCCGCACCAGGCGGTCGCCCAGAATATCCTGTTCGCTGATGACGGCGACATGCTCGGTCTCGAACCCGGATTCCATGCCGACCACTGCCAGCATCGCCTCGTTGCGCGGCGTCGCCTGCACCGTGCGCCAGGTGTTGACGCTGGTGACATGCGAGAGCTTGTGATCCCGCAGCATGCTGGCCATGCGGTCGCGCGAGCCCTCGCTCCACAGCGCGATCACCACCTTTTTGCGCTCTGCCTGCAAAGCCCCGACATGCGCGACCACGGCTTCGAACACGTTGACCGCGCCATCGGTGCGCTCCGGCGCAAAATTGCGGCCGGCCCGCGCGCCCGCGTCAACCGTGTTGGCGCTGCCGTCGGGCACGGCGAACGGCGTCAACCGCGCCAGCGCGGTCTCCTCCAGCCGTTTGGTCCATTCGTCTTCGCTGAGGTAAAGCCGGTCCGGCGGCAACGGCTTGTAGAGCGCGCCGCCGCCGGGATGTTCCAGCGCCTCGCGCCTTGCGTCATAATAGTCGGCGATCTGCTTGAAGCGCTCGCGTGAAGCATCCTCGCTTTGCGGCTCGATCGCCACCGGCGTAGCGTCGAGATAATCGAACAGCGTGTCCATCCGTTCGTGAAACAGCGGCAGCCAGTGCTCCATGCCGGGATGGCGGCGGCCCTCGCTGACCGCCTCGTACAGGGGATCGTCGCGCTCCGGCGCGCCGAAGGCCGCGACATAGCCCATGCGGAAGCGGCGGAT
>JBAUUA010000700.1:0-5955 GCA_049582465.1 Bradyrhizobium sp.
GCGTAAGACTGCTGATACCGTCCCGGGAATTCGCCGATCGGGCCGGCATAATGTCCGAACGGGAAGAAGCGCCATTTCTTCGAATTGTAATCGCCGAGTGGAATGCCGGAATCGTCCTGGATGATGGTGGCGCTGTGGGCGAGCAGAAATTCGCGTACCGTGGAGAAATTGCCGGAATGCAGCAGATAGGACGCGCTCTTGATCAGGCTGTTGCCGGGCCCCAGCGTCTCGCAGAATTTCAGGAAGCCCGTTGCCCTGACGCTGGGATTGGAAAGATCGGTCGAGAAATAATATAGCGTCTTTCTCTGGCCATCGCGCTCCGAGAACACGATGCGCAGGCCATGCGTCGCGTTCTTGCCCGGATTTTCGCCGGCAACATATGCCGCGCCCTTGTCGTCGAGCGCGACCGGGCTGACGTCGCGGATGGTCTTGCCGGAGCGCGCCAGGAAAACATAAAGGATCGGCAGGGTGCCGCTGAGCTGTCCCTCGCGCAGATCGACCTTCATCTGCTTGGTGATGAAGAAGCTGAAGCTCAGGATCGAGCCCATCGAGTGCTCGACATCGTAGAGCGCGGCGGCCACGCCGCCCGGCGGCAATTTCGAAAGGTCGGGCACGAAACCGGGCGGCTCCAGCGCGCTCAGCACATAGGTCGTGGCCTTCGAATAGAAGGCGTCGGCGTAGAGGAAGTCCGGACCGGAAAACATGTAGAACATGGTCGGCTTCGGCGCCGCCAGATTGGCGGCCGCCCAGGCCCGGATCCTCGAAAGCTGGCGCTCATCGAGCTGCGCGAACGCAGCGTCGAAGAATTTCGCGTGACGCTGCCAGGAGGGATCCCGGGTCAACGGCAGCAGCGGTGAATCGGCCGACGGCATCATCCCCGCAAGGAACAGCGCCGTATCGTTCGCGGTGACGGGTTCGGCGCTGCGCGCCGGCAGCGCGGCCGCAAGCACCATGGCTGCCGCGACGACGGCGATTTTCGTGAACCGACGCATCCTCATTCGCGGACCGGGGATGGGGTTGGGCGATCGTCGCGTCGGCGGAAAACGGCGTAGATCAACAGGCCGGAGATCATGATCAAGGCACCGAGAGCGGACTGCAACGGCCGTTCCGTCAGGAGATAGTACATCATGAAGGCGGTCACGAGCAGGAAAACCAGCGGCGTTATCGGGTATCCCCAGGCGCGGTAGGGACGCGGCGCGTCGGGCTGGGTGATGCGCAGCCTGATGACGCCGAGCACGGTGAAGAACGAGCAGAACAGCAGCGCGAACTGGATGAAATCGAGCACCGCCTCGAAACTGCGGGTGAACAGCATCAGGCTCGCGACCGCGAGCTGGAACAGGATGGCGTAGACCGGCGCGCCCTGGTTCGATTTGCGGGCGAATATCCGCAACGCCGGGATGTCCTCCCCCATCGTCATCATCACGCGCGGGCCGATCCACATCATCGCGCTGATCGAGGAGATCAGCCCGATGCAGATCATGGCGCCGACGATACGGCCGCCGATGTCGCCGAAAATATGGCTGCCGGCGATGCGGGCAACGTCGAGTTGCCCCGATAGTTTGTCGATCGGCGTGGTGTGCAGGAACACCGCGTTCAGCGCCACATACAGCACCATCACGATCAGCGTCCCCGCCAATAGCGCGCGCGGCAGGTTCTGCTGCGGCGTGCGCATCTCGCCGATGATGTAGGTGGCGGCATTCCACCCCGAGAACGAATACATCACGAACACGAGCCCGATCGCGAAAGGCGCGCTGGCGATGCGGGCGAAGTCGGCGGCCTGCGGCGCGAACGAGAGCGGTTGCGGCGTGCCGGCGGCGAACCCGGCGATCAGGAACGCCGTGATCAGCACCACCTTCAAAATGGTCGAGATCAGCTGAAACGTGCTGGACTGCCGGACCCCGGCAAGCTGCACGATCGACACCAGCCAGACCACGCCGACGGCGAGCGCCAGCGGCGGGACGCCCGGCAGCACCGATTTGCCGTATTCCCCGAACGCCATCGCGGCCAGCGCCACGGGGGCTGCGAACCCGACCGTCGCCGACACCCAGCCCGCCAGAAATCCGAACGCCGGATGAAAGGCGCGGCTGAGAAAATTGTATTCGCCGCTCGAGCGCGGAAACATCGCGCCAAGTTCGCTGTAGGAGAATACCCCACACAGCGCGACGAGGCCGCCGACGGTCCACAGCGCCAGGATCGCAAAGCCCGACGGGATGTCCTTGACCTGAAAGCCGAGGCTGGTGAAGACGCCGACGCCGATCATGTCGGCGACGACGATGGCGGTCGCCACGACCACTGAAACGGTGGACCCGCCTTCGGGGAGCCGGCCGGGCCATGCCGCGGTTCCCGTCTCTGATGCCACCATGCCAGTCCGCGCCTTGGGGCGTCGCGCCCGCGTTTTCATCGTGCAGGCTACCCCCCATCAATTCAAGCAAGCTCACTGCGTCGCCCCAATTTGGTATTGAAATACCGAATAACGCCTGCGCTGCTGCAGAAGGCAGGTTGCAGTCCCACAATCAGGACACGATTTTGTGTTCTTTGGCGGTCCCGGATGGGGAGTTTTCCGGGTGGTTTAACGTCACCTCAACGTTAACGAGCTGACATACGTCGATCGCCGATGGGCGTATTTGGGCAATGGGTGGATGGTCGGGGCGGAATTGCATAATTCTGATCGCGCGGGCCGGGCGCCGACACCGGGTGCGTCGCGCTGTGCGCGGCTGACCTCCCCTGGCCGTCGCGCCGGCTCGGATCGCTGGCGGCGGATCGCGGTTCTGGCGGCCTTGGTGCCGCTGTCACTCGCGCTCGCGCAATGCGGCAAGGCGCCGGGGGCTGGTCAGCTCGCGGCCAATTCGCAAGTAGCGATCGGCGATAGCTTCGACGAGCGCTTCCCAAAATCTCAATTTAGGGATCGCTTCCCGACCGCGAACGAGAGTTTTCGCGAACTTCATCCCGCCGACGCCCCCGCCAAACGAACGGCGCAAGCTCAGCCGGCACCCTACCGGGTGGCATCCCTGGAGCCGACGGCGCCGTACCAGCGGCCGCCGCGCGAGGACCAGACTACGTTGGTCAGCCTGAAATCCTCGGCATTCCCCTATCTCGGTAACAATCCGCGCACCGACGCGCCGTTCCTCGACGTATCCAAGGATGGACGCCGCGGTCACCGCAGCTATGGCGGCCGGGTCTACTGGCAGGACACGACCTACAACGACAACCGCGTCCTGATGCATGTCCCGGAGAGTTTCGATATCCGCAAGCCGGGCGTCATCGTCGTGTTCTTCCACGGCAACGGCGCGACGCTGGAACGCGACGTGCGCGACCGGCAGCTGGTGCCGCAACAGATCACCGATTCCGGCGCCAACGCCGTGCTGCTGGCGCCCCAGCTTGCGGTCGATGCCGCTGATTCCAGCGCCGGCAAATTCTGGCAACCGGGCGGGCTCAAGCGTTTCATCGACGAGTCGGCCAGTCATCTCGCAAGCCTCTACGGCGACCCGCGGACGGCCGGGGATTTCGCCAACATGCCGGTCATCCTGGTCGGCTACAGCGGCGGCTTCGTGCCGACCGCCTACAGCCTGGACGTGGGCGGGCTCGGCAATCGCATCCGCGGCGTATTCCTGCTCGATGCCGTCTATGGCGAACTGGACAAGTTCGCCTCCTGGATCGAGAACAACCGGACCGGTTTCTTCGTCAGCGCCTATACACGGTACACCCAGCGGCACGACCAGGAACTGATGCAGATGCTGAGGCAAAAGGGCATCGCGATTTCGGATGAGCTGGATGGTCCGCTCAGGCCCGGCAGCGTGGTCTTCGTCAAGACGGGCGACGGCGTGACGCATCGCGATTATGTCACCCACGCCTGGACCGAAGACCCGGTCAAGGAAGTGCTGCTCAAAATGGCGGCAACGCCTGATCTGACGCGGGTGGCGGCCGGCGCAGCGTCGTCCACGAGCCGCTGACGGCGCTTCGCGCGCCTTCACATCGTCACAGCGCTCTCATCATTCACCGACTGAAATGGCATGTTGACGGCTGCGCGATTCCCGATGCGCGGGATTGTCCGGCAGATGCCCGGCCCCTACGGTGCCGCCGGAAATTTTCACGCCTGACGGGGACGCAAATTGCAGGAAGGCCTGTACAAGGTTGAATTTCATACTGTGCACGGCACCGGCAACGGCGTGCTCTACGCCACCGCCGGCAAACTGCGCGGCGGCAATTCCGGCTTTGCCTTTACCGGCAACTACATCCGCAAGGGCGAGGAGATCCACGTCAAGGTTTCGACCCTGCGTCACAATCCCGACCCCGGCTTCAGGCCGCTGTTCGGGACCGACATGATCACGCTGACCTTGAAGGGTCTCGAGAACGGCGACATGGTCGACTTCGAAGGCAGCGCGCTGCAAATGCCCGGCGTCGCCTTCAAGGCGATCCTGACGCGCATCGGCGACTGATGCGGCGGCCGCTTGCAGGCAGCCCGCGCCCGTCAGAATTTCGGGATCTTGTCGGCGAATCCGTTGAAGCAGGTCAGCCGGTCATCCTCTTCCTTGACGAAGCGGCAATCGGCGGCGCCCTTTGCGGCCGGCGCCTTCGGATTTGGCTTGGGCGGAAAGATCGCGTCGAAGCAATCGAGGCGGCCCTTGGTGCCATCGTCGATATCAAGACAATTCAACATCTTCTTGGCAACCGACAGGTGCTCCGTCTTCGGCGCCGAACCGTGCGACTTCACCTGGACCAGCGGCTTGCCTCCGACCGTCGGCGGCGGGCTGCCGGCGGGGGGCGCGGCGCCCTGAGCCAGGGCTGCGCCGGAATAAAGGACAACTGCGAGCGCGAGTATCGTTCTCATATCACTTCTCACTTCAGCCACGTTTTCGCTCGCCGATGTAAGGCAAAGCAAACGTCGAGTCGAGCCGGCTGCGTCCGGACCGGAAATTCCGGGGCAAAAACCACGTGCGGCAGGTCTTGTCGACGGCCTTTCCAGCCGCGGAAGTCAGGCTTACGCCGGCGACGCCGCAGTTCGCAATCGTCCGGTCAGAACCACAATCGCCAGCGCCAGCGCGATAAACCCCATCGATACGTAGCCTGCGCTCAACAGCAGGTCGCGCGCGAACAGCATGCCGCCGATCGCAGAACCGAGGGCCTGGCCGATATACAGCACCGAGGTATTGAGCGACACCGACGCCGGCGCCAGCGGAGGCGCCGCGATGACCAGCCGCACCTGCTGCATCGAGTTGGTGGAGGCGAAGCCAAGTCCCCATATCGCGACCGAAGCTGCCATCAACGGATAGCTGCCGGCGCCGACCGCCCATCCGGTGACGCCGGCCAGCAACAGGCTCGTGAACAGCAGCGAGGTTTTGTAGGGGCCCCAGGAATCGACGATCCGGGTCGCGATCACAATGCCGATGAAACCGCAGATGCCGTAGAACGCGAACACCAGGCCGACCGCGTCCGGACCGGCATGCGTCAGTTTCGTCAGCAACGGCCCCATGAAGGTGAACACCACGAACTGGCCGGACATCTGCAGCGTCGTGATCGACAGCAGGAGAATGACCATGCGGTTTCGCCCGAGTGCGGCCCAGGTTTTGAGATCGACCGGCGAACCAACCAACCCGCGCGGCAAGCGCCACGCCAGCAGCAGGAAACTGCAGCAGCCGACCAATCCGATGCCGCCATAGACCGCGCGCCAGCCATAGCGGCTGGCGATGAAGGTGATCAGGGGCAGACCGACGGCGGCGGCGAGCGACCATCCGAGAAAAATATAGGCCATGGTGCTGCCGCGCTTTTCCGGAGGCACGATCAGCGCGGCGGTGCCGGCGGCCTGCGGCGTATAGAGCGCGCCGACCGCGAGCATGATCAGGCGAATGACCAGCAGGCTGGCATAATTCGGCGCGAATGCAGAAGCCGCGTTGCTCAGCGCCATCACCGCCAAGGCCGCCGTCAGCAACGTGCGGCGCTCGATCCGGCTGGTCAGCC
>JBAUUA010000701.1:0-4115 GCA_049582465.1 Bradyrhizobium sp.
CACGCAAATGAAGAGGAAAAACGCGCTGATCGGACGATCGATGAACGTCATCAGGTCGCCGCGGGAGATCAACAGGCTGCGCCGGAAGTTCTCCTCGAAGCGCGGTCCCAACACGAAGCCGAGCAGGATCGGCGCGGGATGGAAGTCGAGCCGCAGCAGGATGTAGCCGATGACGCCGATGAACAGGGTTTCGCCGACCTGGAACATGTCGTTGTTGGCGGCATAGACCCCGATGCAGACGAAGAACATCGCGCTCGGATAGAGGTAGCGATAGGGAATGCTGAGGAGCTTCACCCACAGGCCGATCATCGGCACGTTGAGGATGACCAGCAGGATATTGCCGATCCAGAAGCTCGCAATCAGGCCCCAGAAGATGTCCGCGTGCTGGCTGATCAGCTGAGGACCGGGAACGATGCCGTGAATGATCAGCGCGCCCAACAAGAGCGCCATCACGGTGTCGCCGGGAATGCCGAGGCTCATGGTCGGGATGAAGTCGCCCTGCACCGAGGAATGCGTCGAGGCCTCGGGGCACGCCACGCCCTCGATCGCGCCATGGCCGAAGCGTTCCGGCGTCTTCGATATCTTCTTCTCGGTGGCGTAGGACACGAACGAGGCGATGGTCGGCCCCGTGCCCGGGATCAGCGCGCAGAGGCTGCCCAGAAGCGTGCCGCGGATCATCGGCCAAAACGCCAGCTTGATGTCCGCCTTGGACGGGAACATGTCGGAGATGCCCACCTTGGCGTATCTCAGGTCGACGGTCTCGGTATTGTTGATGCTGTTCATGAACTCGGCGATACCGAACATGCCGAGCGCCAGCGCGATGATCTCGACGCCGTCGAACAGTTCGGTGATACCGAAGGTGAAACGGGGCTGTCCGGTCTCGATGTCGGACCCGACGATGCCGACCAGCAGGCCGAGTACCGTCATCGCGATGCCCTTGAGCGGCGATCCCTTGGCGAGCGTCGAGCCCGCCAGCAATCCCACCAGCATCAGCGAACAGACCTCGGCGGGGCCGAATTCCAGCGCCACCTTGACCAGGAACGGGGCCAGGAAAATCATCTCGGTGATGCCGAAAGACGCGCCGACGAAGGCGGCGATGATGGTGATGCCGAGCGCCGTGCCGCCCTTGCCCTGCTTGGTCAGCGGAAACCCGTCGAGACAGGTTACCGCATGCGGCGGATGGCACGGCAGATTCAGCAGAATCGAGCAGATCGCTCCGCCGTATTGGGCGCCGTAATAGACGCCCGACAGCATCAGGATCGCAGGCACCGGCTGCATCCCGAAGGTCAGCGGCAGCAGGATCGAGATGGTCGCGACCGGGCCCATTCCCGGCAACACGCCGACAAGGTTGCCGACCAGCACGCCGAGAAAGCAATACATCAGATTGTGCGGCTCGAGCGCTACGCCAAAGCCGTACCAGAGATCGGTAATCGCCGTTGAGATCACAGGTTGAACCCCCGCAGCAGGGGGAACGGAATGCTCAGGAGATAGTGGAACAGCACGACCCCGAACACGGTAATGCCGGCCGCCAGGATCGCCGAGGACTTATAGGTGGCGGTATTGTCCCCGAGCGCGCAGACGAAGACACAGGCAAATACCGCTGGAATCATGCCGCCATACTGCCCCAGGATGATGAACAGGATGGGGCCGCCGATAATGCAGAGCCAGCCGAACCATTGCGGATTATCCGGCAAGAACCTGCTTTCGTCAGGCTCGGACGACCCCAGCGCGGTGCCGGCGATCAAAAGGCCGAGAAACGCGAGCACGACACCCAGCACGACCGGCATGAAGCCGGGACCCATTCTGGCAAGGCTGCCGAACTTGTAGCCGGTGCCGGTCATTGCGGCCCCGACACCTAGCAGCATCATCAGCCCCCCGGCATAATAGTCGCGCTTCAGCGTAACTTTCCCCCGCAACGGAGCTCTCCCCTTATCGTCTTTGGGCGGACCCTACCCGGGGAGGCGTGACCTGTCGATACTGTCCTGAGGCTCGCCGACGGCCGCGCCCAGCGAACGAAATCGACGCTTATGCGTTGAGATTCATGCCTAAAAAGCCGCCACCTCCCGATGACACCGGGCCGATGGGAATGCAGCCTCTGGCGCACGGCCCGACGGCGGCCACGCAAATGCTGCCGCTGATGCCCGGCATCAAAGGGAAAGAGAAAGATCTGAAAGGCGAAACGCAGCAACAGCCGAAGCAGAAAGAGCCGCCTACCCGGGCCGAGGCCGTTCGCGCGGCATGGGCCCGGATCACGCGCCGAAAGTCGTTAAGAAAACAGCGGGACGCCCAGAAGGGCTAGCGGCGCGGCGGCCCGGACTGCGACAGAGGGTCGCGCTGAGCCCTTCGATTGCCAGCGGCTCCACAATTCCCGTCCCGAAAAACCGCAACGGCGCTGCAGCAACTTTGCCGATACGCGTCGGCCAGAGGCTGCAAATTCTCGCCCGGACATCCATGCATTGGTGCGACGGGTTGCCGGCGTCGGAACCCGCCCGGTTGGGCAGGCCGGTTGGGCAGGCCGGAGTGCCCCGGCGCCCAAGCCGTGCCACCCGAGCGATGGTCAAATTCAGACTTTTCGATGAGTGCAGGCTATTCGCTGGCCAGCGCCACCGGCGCGCGGGGCATCGTCACCCCGCCTGAAATCTGCGATGCGATCAGGAACGCCGCAACCACGGCCGGGACGCTTATCAATCTCAGGAATTGATCCACTGAAAGCATCGCCCACATCCCCATAATGGCCGGCTGCAAATGGCGAGTTTCAATTCACCCTTTGCGCAGTCTGCTGATCGCTGGTCAGAATCTGGTCTGTATAAGCCGCTCCGGAAATCGTCAGCAGCGCCAGAATCGAAATAACGGCTAGCGTTTTCATGCCGTGATGGTTGTTTTCGAATGTGGCCAAAAACGTCAAAGCTTGGCGCCTTTTTCGGTCAATCCGGCGAAACAATCATGGCCGCACTCGCAAGCCGGCAGGAGCCCCTCTCGCACCAGCCGGCCGCTAGCTTCGGGTTCTGCTCTTTTCCCTAACGGCTGATTAATTTTCCGGCCCGTCGGACTACGGTCCGGAAGCGAGGAAGCGCGGCGCGCACGAGGGACTGTCCCGTCGGCCGAAGCCGCCGAGCCGCTGTCAGTTCGCGAGATATTTGCGCAAGACCTCAGTCAGCTTTCCGGGATCGGTCTGAGGCGGCATGAAGCCGAGATACTCACCGTTGCGGCCCATCAGATAGATGACGCCGGCATGATCGATCGAATAGTCCCCGCCGCTCTCGCCGGGCACCCTTACATAAAAGGCCTTGTAGGAATTGGCTACCTTGCGGATCTCCTCGGGCGAGCCGGTGAGGCCCACAAGGCTGCGATGGAAAGAAGCAACGTAGTCCGCCAGCCCCTTGGTGTCCCGCTCCGGATCGATCGTGATGAAGATGGGCTGGACACCCCCGGCGGCCGGCCCCAGTGCATCGAGCGCTTGCGTGATGGCCATCAGGTCGGCCGGGCAAACGTCGGGACAGGAAGTATAGCCGAAATACACGACCATCAGCTTGCCGCGGAATTCCGCGTCGCTGCGTTGTCTGCCGGTCTGGTCGGTCAATGTGAAGGGCCCGCCGACCGAGCCGCGGCCGTACATCAGATCGTCCATCATCTGCGCGGCCGATGGCTGTTCTTCGGCAGCGGCCGCGCCGCAACCCAGCAAGGATGCGACCACAAACAGCACACGCGCCCCTGCACCGGCCATGAGCCAGAACCGCAATCAGATGCCGAAGGTGATGCGGGTACCGGTCGTCGTGGTCAGAACCTTGCCCGGCATCTGCCGCTGCGCTTCCTGGGTGAAATTCAATCCGCTGCAATGCATCGGAATCAGCACGTCCGGGTTCAACTTGCCGATCTCGCTGACGACCTGGGTCAGATAATCGGCCGGCGCCGGCCCGAGATGAAAGCCGCCCATGATGGCATGGACCTTCTCGACCCCTGACACTTCCATCGCCTGGCGCACGGAATTCACGATGCCGACATGACCGCAGGAGCTGATGACGATGAGGCCCTTGTCCTTCAGATTGAAGCAGGTCGCATGCTCGTGGATGTGCTCGTCGGGCACGATCTTGCCCTCCATTTCGGCCGGCAGATAG
>JBAUUA010000702.1:0-3584 GCA_049582465.1 Bradyrhizobium sp.
TCATTGCCTTGCTCGGCGCGTCGCACACCACTGAAGTCAGGGGCAAGACGCTGCGGGAGGTGCTGACCTCGGACGTGTCGCTGGCGCCCGCGCCGGACTCGCTGTTCGAACTGCTCTCCTTCATCACCGGCGGCGCGCAGCGCGAGAAGGCCCGCGCGCTGGCGCAAGGCGAAGATCCCGACGGCGATGCCGCGACGCTGGACGTCATGGCGGCCTTGCAGAAATTCTCCGGCGTGCGCCCGCATCCCGAAGCGTTCGTCGAGGCGCTGGAGCCGCTGCAACCGCGGCTCTATTCGATCTCGTCGTCGCACAATGCGACGCCGGGCAAGCTGTCGCTGACGGTCGATTGCGTGCGCTACGTGATCGGCAAGCGCAGGCGCTTGGGCGTGGCCTCGACCTTCCTGGCCGAGCGCATCAATCCCGGCGACGAGGTCAAGGTCTACGTTCAGAAGGCCCACGGCTTCGCGCTGCCGCAGGACCCGAAGGTGCCGATCATCATGATCGGACCCGGCACCGGCGTCGCACCGTTCCGCGCGTTCCTGCTCGACCGCAAGGCGACCGGCGCGCCGGGCAAGAACTGGCTGTTCTTCGGCCATCAGCGCAGCGACTGCGACTTCTTCTATTCCGACGAACTGAATGCGCTGAAGACCTCAGGGCTCTTGACGCGATTGTCGCTGGCGTGGTCGCGCGACGGCGACAAGAAATTCTATGTTCAGGACCGCATGCGCGAGGTCGGCCGCGAATTGTGGAACTGGCTGGCCGAAGGCGCGAATATCTACGTCTGCGGCGACGCCAAGCGGATGGCGAAGGATGTCGAGCGGGCGCTGGTCGATATCGTCGCGCAATTCGGCGCGCGGACCACCGACGAAGCGGTACTGTTTGTCGGGGAACTCAAGAAAAAGGGACGGTTCCAACTGGACGTCTATTGATCGGGTTCCAATTCGCTCAAATCGGGCCGAATAATATTCTCGCATGAATCCCTCCCAGAGAAAGTTTGACTCCGATCGGGGCCTCACGAAGCTTTCATATCGCTATTTGCAGGGTTGTCTTGCGCGCCGCCGCCAAGCATATTTCAATACCCCCGATGGGGCGTTGGAGATCCACCATGCGCGAACTATCGGCGGAAGCCCGCCTGCATCTTTATGCGCGTTCCCTGTCCCGACGCACCGGAAACGGGTTCCATGCGGCTGCGCTGTACGGCGCCTTCGCGCTCATCGCGGCCGTGGTGTTCGGCTCGCTGTCGATCCACCCGTTCTGATCCAGGCCGCGCTAATTCGCCTTCTTGAACGGCGCCACATCGATGCCGGCATCCTTTAATGCCTGCCGGACACCGCGCGCGATATCGACCGCGCCCGGCGTGTCGCCGTGGATGCATACGGTGTCGGTGCGCATCTTGATCACCTTGCCCGTGACTGAAACCACCGCGCCGTCCTGCACCATCCGCGCGACGCGCTCCGCGATCTCTTTCGCGCCGTGCAGTACGGCACCGGGCTTGCGGCGCGACACCAGCGAGCCGTCGTCTTCATAGGCGCGGTCGGCGAAGATTTCGTGGACCATCGGCAAATTGGCGGCTTCGCCGGCCTGCACCAGCTTCGAGTTGGCCAGCACCACGAAAACCAGATTGGGGTCGACCGCCTTGATCGCGGAAGCAATGGCTTTGGCGGTCATGTCATCCTCGCAGGCGACGTTGGACAGCGCGCCGTGCGCCTTGACATGGGTAACCTTGTGGCCGGCCGCGGTCGCGATCGCCTGCAGCGCGCCGATCTGATAGGCGACCAGGTTCTCGATCTCCGACGCCTTCATGCCGGGGAAGGGCCGGCGGCCAAAGCCGTGCAGATCGCGGTAGCCGGGATGTGCGCCGATCGAGACGCCGCGCGCTTTCGCCAGTTCCACGGTCGTGCGCATGATGTCGGCGTCGCCGGCGTGAAATCCGCAGGCGATGTTGACCGAAGTCGCAAGCTCGATCATGGCGGCGTCGTTGCCCATCTCCCATGGCCCGAAGCTTTCGCCGAGATCGCAGTTGAGATCGATGGTGGTCATGTCTGTCCCCTTGCGCGAGTGGATCTTCCGTTCGTCACTGATGTCAGTCTCTTTGGTCAGTCCTGCACCAATGCGTCCGCGGACGGTGCTTGCCATGTTCCGACGTCGACGGCGCTGACGGCGCTGCCCGCGACATTAGCATCCCTGAGCGCCTCGATGTTGAGATCAAAATTCTCGATGGAACGAAGCCGGTCGGGCAGGGTGCGGAGCAGCTTTGCGAACTTCCGGGCCTCGGCTTGGGCTTCTGCCATGCCGACGGCTTTGAACCGAAAGGCCTTGCCGGCCGGAGTCTGCGCGAACCGCCCGAGGTCGGCCATGATCAGGGTCGCGATCTTGGGATAGCCGCCGCTGGTGCCCCGGTCCGGCATCAGCACGATCGGCGCGCCATTGCCGGGGACCTGGATGCTGCCGTTGACGGTGCCGTCGGAGACGATGTTGTGGCCGTGCAGATGCTTGATCACGGGGCCTTCGAGCCGGTAGCCCATGCGATCGCTGGTTGCCGAGATCTTCCACTCGCTGTCGAAAAACAGCGTTTTGGCTTCCTCGCCGAATTCGTCATCCTGCGGGCCGAGCACCACGCGGATTGGACCCTCCACAGTAGCGGGGAGCTCGATCCGGCGTTCGGCGGCGCCGCTCGCGGCGCGCGCCTGCAATTCATCGCCGGCCTGCAGCGGACGCGGATAGGGGCTGCCGAGACCGGCGCGGGCATTGACCGCGAGGCTGCCGAACACAGGCTCGCCCGCGATCCCGCCCTCGAACGCGAGATAGCTGAACGCGCCGCCGCGGGCAAAGCCGAGGGTCAGGGTTTCGCCATCCGCCAGCGTCGTTGAACTATCCCATGCCACGAGGCGACCGGCGATGTCGGCGCTGCGCGGCGCTCCCGAGAGCGCCACGCGTACCGCGCCTTCGCGTGCGGTAAAGGCCGCGCCGAACGGACCGATCTCGATCGCGGCGTCGAAAGCCGCGTTTCCGACCAGCGTATTTGCCGCCGCGAGCGCGAGCGGGTCCATCGCGCCGCTCGGCGTCAGGCCGTAGCGCTGCGCGCCGTGGCGGCCGCCATCCTGCACCGAACTCGCCGGCCCAATGGTGGAAACGACGAGCTTGCTCATGACGCCATCAACTCGGCAACGATCTCGCCGCCGGCCGCGGCGCGGTCCTGCTCGGCAAAGGTCTTGGCGTCCACCGGAAAGAATTTCACGCGATCGCCCGGCTCCAGCAGGAAGGTGGGATCGCGATGCAGCTGATAGGTCCTCACCGCGGTCCGTCCCAACAGATGCCAGCCACTCGGACCGGCCAGACATTGGATGCCGGTCTGCACGCCGCCGATCGAGATCGTGCCGGCCGGCGTCAACAGCCGGGGATTTTGCCGGCGGGGCATATGCAGGAATTTCTCGAGTCCGCTGAGGTAGGACCATCCCGGCGTGAAGCCGATCATGGCCACCCGGTAATCGCCGGCGACATGGCGCGCCACGATGTCTTCTGGCGTGGTTTCGAGTGTCCTGGCGACATCCTCGAGATCGATACCGTGTTCGCCGCCATAGACC
>JBAUUA010000703.1:0-6944 GCA_049582465.1 Bradyrhizobium sp.
GTTGACGCGTTCGCTAATTACTCTGAAGGCGCTGACGTATGCGCCAAGCGGCGGCATCGTTGCCTCGGCCACCACATCGCTGCCCGAGTGGATCGGCGGCGTGCGCAACTGGGACTACCGCTTCTGCTGGCTGCGCGACGCCACCTTCACGCTGTTGGCGCTGATGAATTCGGGTTATACCGGGGAAGCCTCGGCCTGGTACAACTGGTTGCTGCGCGCCGCCGCCGGGTCGCCCGCCGATATGCAGATCATGTACGGCATCATGGGTCAGCGGCGTCTGCTGGAGTGGGAGGCCGACTGGTTGCCGGGCTATGAGGGGGCGAAGCCGGTCCGGGTCGGCAACGCCGCGCACGCGCAACTGCAGCTCGACGTCTACGGTGAGCTGATGGACGCCTTTCACCAGTCGCGTATGGCGGCGCTGCAACTCGATGACGAATCATGGGCGCTGGGGCGCACGGTGCTGGAGCATCTGGCGGAAGTCTGGGACCAGCCCGATCACGGCATCTGGGAGCGGCGCGGCGACGGCAGGCATTATGTCTCGTCCAAGGTGATGACGTGGGTCGCGTTCGACCGCGGCATCAAGAGTGCCGAGAAGTTCGGGCTTGACGCGCCGCTTGAGCGCTGGCGGATAGTGCGTGATGAAATATGCCGCGACGTCTGTGAAAAGGGTTTCGACGCGAGGCAGAACACGTTCGTCGAATCCTACGGTTCGGAGCTACTCGATGCCAGCATCCTCATGCTGCCCGCGGTGGGTTTTCTCCCCGCTTCCGATCCGCGCGTTCTCGGCACCATCGCGGCGATCGAAAGGTACATGATGCGGGATGGATTCGTGCTGCGCCACGATCCCCGCGAGATCAACGATGAGAAGCAGCCGATCGAAGGCGCGTTTCTCGCCTGCAGTCTGTGGCTTGCTGACGCCTATGTGCTGGCCGCCGAGATCGACAAGGCGCAGGCGCTGTTCGATCGCGTGGTGGCGGTCGTCAACGATCTCGGCCTGTTGGCGGAGGAATATGATTCCGGCCTCGGCCGTCAGACCGGAAATTTTCCGCAGGCGCTGACGCATATCGCGCTGATCAACACCGCGCATAATCTCAGCGACGCCGGCAAGTCCAGGGAGAAGCCGGCGATGCAAAGGTCGAAATAATTCACTCTCGTCGTCCGGGCCAAGCGAAGCGCGAGCCGGGACCCATAACCACCGTTGTTCGTTGTTAGCAAAGGCAACTGCCACATCGCCAAACGAGGGGACACGGCGTATGGGTCACGGCGTTCGCCGGGACGACGTGTGGAGAGAGGCGTGCTAACCGACGGCTAACCCGCCGCGTTATTCCGCAAGATCATCTCTATCGCCGCCGCAAATCCCTCGTCCTCGTTCGATGCCGTGACATGCATCGCCTGTTGCTTGACGTCGTCGGTGGCGTTGCCCATCGCGATCGACAGGCCGCTCTTCCTGAACATCGCGAGATCGTTCTGCATGTCGCCGATGGTGGCGACCTGATCGATCGGGATGGAGAGACGGCGCGCCATCGCTTCGACGAACGTGCCCTTGTCGCGGCCCGGCGGGGTGACGTCGAGGTAATAGCTCTGCGATCGCACCGCATTTGCCTGCGTGCCCACCGCCTCGAGCATCGCGGCTTCGCAGCGTTGCAGACGCACCGGATCGGCGCTGGAGCCGACGACCTTGCAGGCAGCCGCGAGATAGGGCGAAAAATCCGTAACCACGGTCGGTTCGGCCCGGATCGCGCGCTTTTCGTTCGGGACGTATTCGCCGTCACCGTTGCGGGTGAGCCATTTTTCGTTGGTGAACAGCCAGATATCGGCACCGAACTCGTTCAGTACGCCGAAGGATCAAATGCTGCTCGACTGGATTGAGCTTGGAGTCGACGATCGAGCTTCCGTTGAAGGCCCCGATCGGAAGCGTGATCGCGAGCGGCTCGATCAGGAAGCGCATGCCGATGGTCGGGCGGCTAGAGGTGATGGTGAAGCCGATGCCGGCCTCGTGCAGCCGCCGCACCGCGTCCCTCGCGCCGTCGGTCAGGGTCTTGTCTTTTGTCAGCAGCGTGCCGTCGACATCGGAGACAACAAGGGCGATGCGGGTCATGCGCGGTTCCTGCGGGATGCGCCGCCGTCGAGGGCGCTAAGCCCGAGCTGGCGGACGATGTCATCGACGATGGCGTCGGCCGAAGCGTCGATCGAGACCGTCACGGGGTTTTCATCCGGCTCCGGCGGCTCCAGCGTCTCGAACTGGCTTTCCAGCAGTCCCGGCGGCATGAAATGGCCCTTGCGCTGCGTCAGCCGGCTCGCGATCAAGGCTTGCGTGCCATTGAGGAAGATCATCCGGACATCGCTCCGTCCGTGCACCAGTACGTCGCGATAGGCCCGCTTCAACGCCGAGCAGGCGATCACGGCATGTTTGCCCGCCAGGCAGACCCGGTCGATCTCGTCGGCAATCGCCATCAGCCAGGGCCAGCGGTCCATGTCGGTCAGCGGCTGGCCCGCGCTCATCTTGGCGACGTTGCTGGCGGGATGAAACCTGTCGCCATCCTCGTAGCTCCAGGCCAGCCGTTCGGCCAACCTTTCGCCGATGGTGCTCTTGCCGGAGCCGGACACACCCATCACGATCAGCGCGCAGGGTATCTTGTCCGTCTTACTGGCCACGAAAGTTCTCCGGAAGCGCGGCCTGGTCCACGAGCCAGATGGTCTCGCCGATCGAATGCGCCTGTTTCGCCGGCAGGTTCTCGCCTGCGAGCAGGCGCGTCAAGACCGCGCGCTTTTCGGAGCCCGCCACCTCGAACAGCATTTCCCGGCAGGAGCCGAGCGCGGGCAGGGTCAGCGTCATCCGCGGCACGAAGGGCTCGAAATGCGCCTCAGCCACGCCGACCACCCAGCGTTCGGTCTCGGCGAGGACCGGATAGAGCGGAAACAGCGAAGCGGTATGCCCGTCCGGCCCGACGCCCATCAGCACGACGTCGAACAGAGGTTTCGCGGGATCGAGGCGATCGGCTCCGTAAAACGACTGCAGGATGAGTTCGTAGCGCCGCGCGGCCTCGTCCGGATTGACGCAATCGGTCGGGATCGGGTGAATGTTGGTGGTGGGCGCGCAGGCGTCGAGAAATGCCCGCCGCGCCATGGCCATGTTGTTGAGCGGGTCGTCCGGGCCGACAAAACGCTCGTCGCCGATGAACCAGTGCACGCGGGGCCACGGAATCCGGCTCCGATAGGGCTCCGTCGCCAGCAACTGATAAAGCTGTTTCGGGCTCGATCCGCCGGCGAGGCAAATCGCCACCCGATCATGATTGGCGGCGATCCTCGCCAGAACCCGCTCGGCGGCCGTCTTTGCGAGCGCCGCCGAATCGGAAACCGTGATCACATGGCGATGGTCGTTCCCGGTCATCCGATCTAACCGAGCTTGCGCCAGCTGCGGCCGTCGCGCTTGAGCAGCTCTTCGGCATCAGTGGGACCTTCGCTGCCGGGCTTGTATTTCTCGAGCCCCTTGGCGCCGGCCTTCTTCCAGGCGTCGAGGAACGGCTGCACCGCTTTCCAGCCGGCCTCGACGCTGTCGGCGCGCTGGAACAGGATGTTGTCGCCGATCATGCAGTCGTAGATCAGCGTCTCGTAGCCGGTCGCGGGCTCGGCCTTGAAGTAATCCTTGTAGCGGAATTTCATTTCGACGCCGCTGAGGGTGATGGTCGGCCCGGGCACCTTGGTGTTGAACTGCAGCGCGATGCCCTCGTTCGGTTCGACGCCGATCACGAGATAGTTCTCCGCCAGCGTGTCGACCGGGGTGCATTCGAACATCGCGAACGGTGCCTGCTTGAACTTGATCGCCACTTCGGTGCGCTTGATGCCGAGCGCCTTGCCGGTGCGCAGGTAAAACGGCACCCCGGCCCAGCGCCAATTGTCGATGCTCAGTTTCAGCGCGGTGTAGGTTTCGGTGGTGCTGCCCGGACGGACATCCTCCGTCCTGGTGTAATCCTCGATCTCGGTGTCGCCGATCCTGCCGCCCAGATACTGGGCGCGCACGGAATTCTTCAGCGCTTCCTGCTCGCTCTGGGGCTGGATGGCGGCGAGCACGTCGGCCTTTTCCGAGCGCACCGAATGCGCGTCGAAGCGGATCGGCGGCTCCATCGCGACCAGCGACAGCAGCTGGAACAGATGGTTCGGCACCATGTCGCGGAGCGCGCCGGTGGCGTCGTAGAAACTGCCGCGGTGGCCGACGCCGAGTTTCTCGTCGACGGTGATCTGCACGTGGTCGATGTGATTGCGATTCCAGATCGGCTCGAACATGCCGTTGGCGAAGCGCAGCACCAGGATGTTCTGCACCGTCTCCTTGCCGAGGTAGTGATCGATCCGGTAGATCTGGTGTTCGGTGACGATGTTCAGCAGTTCGTCGTTGAGCGCCTTGGCGGAGGCGAGGTCGGTGCCGAACGGTTTCTCGACCACCAGCCGCCGCCACGCGCCGTTGGCCTCTTTCAGCATGCCGGTGCGGCCGAGCTCGCGGCTGATGGGCGCGAACGCGGCGGGCGGAGTCGCCAGATAGAACAGCCGGTTGCCGCCGGTCGCGCGGTTGGTCTCCAGTTTCTCCAGCCGTTCCCGCATCGCGTCGAACGAGGCCGGGTCTTTCGGGTCGGCCTCGATGCTGGTGACGCATTCCAAAAGACGCCGGGCGACCTTGTCGTCCACCGGACGGGTGGCGTACTGGCGCAGGCCCTTCATCAGGCTGTCGCGCAAATCGTCGCTCGAGGTACCCTTGCGGGCGACGCCGACCACGCAGAATTTGTCGGGCAACAGTCCGGTGGCTTCGAGATTGTAGAGCGAGGGCATCACCAGCCGGTGCGTCAGGTCGCCGGTGGCGCCGAAGATCACGAAGGAGCAGGGGTCCGGCTTCTTCTGGTTGGTGAGCGGCGTCTGGTTTGGAAGAGCATCTGTCACGAGCGGCCGGCCTTTGGCTTGACGATGTCGGGCGCGTTCTGCCGCGCTGGATCGGGATGCTGCTGCGGTTCCTTGTGGCCCCCAAACCCGTCGCGCATCGCGGAGAGAATCTTTTCGGCGAAGGTATGTTCCTTGCGCGAGCGGAAGCGCGCGAACAAAGCCGCGGTCAGCACTTCGGCCGGCACGGCCTCGTCGATCGCGGCATTGACGGTCCAGCGACCCTCGCCGGAATCCTCGACGAAGCCGGAATAATGGTCGAGCGTGTCGCTCTTTGCGAGCGCGGATGCCGTGAGGTCGAGCAGCCATGACGGAATCACGCTGCCGCGCCGCCACACCTCGGCGATATCGGCAATATTGAGATCGAAGCGATGTTCGGCGGGAAGCGCCTCGATATTGGCGTTCTTCAAAATGTCAAAACCCTCGGCATAGGCCTGCATCAGGCCGTATTCGATGCCGTTGTGCACCATCTTGACGAAGTGCCCGGCGCCGACCGGGCCGGCATGGATGTAGCCCTGCTCGATGCGCGGATCACGGCCGTTGCGTCCCTCGGTGCGCGGGATGTCGCCGATCCCCGGCGCCAGCGCTGCGAAGATCGGATCGAGCCGATCGACCACGGCCTTGTCGCCGCCGATCATCATGCAATAGCCGCGGTCGATGCCCCAGACGCCGCCGGAGGTGCCGACGTCGATGTAATGGATGCCGCGCTCTTTCAGCGCCTTGCCGCGGCGGACGTCGTCCTGCCAGAAGGTGTTGCCGCCGTCGATGATGACGTCGCCCGGCTCCATCAGTTTCGACAAGGCGTCGATGGTCGCTTCGGTGATCTTGCCGGCGGGGAGCATCACCCAGGCGGTTCGTGGTTTGGTCAGCTTTTTGACGAAGTCCTCCAGCGCGCCGGTGCCGACCGCGCCGTCGGCGGCAATCGCCGCCACGGCCTTGGCGTCCTTGTCGTAGACGACCGTCGTGTGTCCATGCTTCATCAGCCGGCGGACGATATTGCCGCCCATCCGCCCCAAGCCGATCATGCCGAGCTGCATGTGAATATCCTTAGTTCAAAGCCTGATGGATCGCCGTATCGAGCATCTTCAAGCCGGCTTCCAGATCGCCCTTCAGATGCACGCGCAGCGCGCGCCGGCCGCGCTCGGTCAGCACGTCAAAATCGCCGCGGGCCTGCGCCGCCTTGATCACGCCGAAGCTGGCCTTCTGGCCGGGCACCGCGAGATCTCTGGCATCGTCGGCCGTGATCTGCAGGAATACGCCGGAGTCGGGGCCGCCCTTGTAGGCCTGGCCGGTGGAATGCAGGAAGCGCGGGCCGAATTCGGCGCAGGTCGCGACATGGCGCTGGTCGCGCACGGCAAGCCGCATCTGCTGTAGCGCGTCGATATGCGCGCCATCGCGCTCGATATAGGCCAGCAGCGCCACGTAATCGTCGGTGCCGGAGCGGGAAAGATGCGCCTTGATCCAGGAGCCGAGATCGCCGTCGGCGCCGGCCTGGCGCAGCGCGGCCGCATTCTTGTCGTCCGTATATAGGTCGGCCTCCGAGGTCGACATCACCGGTTCCTCGGTCGGAAGCTTGCCGGACTTTTCGAACGCGGCGGTCAGCTCGCGGGTCTTGATCTTGGCGGCCTCGACGTCGGGCTGGTTGAAGGGATTGATGCCGAGCACCGCACCGGCCACCGCGGTGGCCATCTCGAACCGGAAAAATTCCTGGCCGATATGATCGATCGATTTCATGACGATGCGCACGACCGGGTGGCCGGCCTTTTCCAGCGCAGCCAGTTTGTCGTCATGCGCCGTGTCGTCCTCGCCTTCGGTCCTGATGTCGATGAAGAAGCGGTCATGACCGTAGATCGAAGGATCGCCCAGCGGCTCGCCGTCGATCGGGATCAGGCCCTTGCCTTCCTTGCCGGTGGATTCCGCGATCAGCTGCTCGGCCCAGGCGCCGAAATCGGCGACCTTCTTCGACGACAGAATGGTCACCTTGTCGCGGCCGTCGAGGCCGGCGAGCCCCATCGCGA
>JBAUUA010000704.1:0-5756 GCA_049582465.1 Bradyrhizobium sp.
CCCATCCGGATCGGTGGCGTAGGCTTTTGCGGTTGCGGCGTCCTTGGCGACAAACACGCTCTTGGCGACGCGCCAGTTGCCGGGATCGGCGGGGCGGCCGGCCCGCTCGCAACCCTCGACATATTTCGGCCAGTGGCTCTTCACCCAGGCCGGCATCAGGAAATTGGCCGAGATCGGATCCCAGCCGCGCGCGGCGGCCTCGGTGACGCCCTTCGAAAAGGGCGCAACGGCGGTCACGACGATCGGTGGATGCGGTCGCTGCTGCGGCTTGGCGATGAATCCCTGGCCGATCTCCTTGATCAGGGTCTTTTCCGTAGAGATGTTCCAGTATTTTCCCTGAATGTTGTACGGGGGCTCCTTGGCCCAGATTTCCAGCACTTGGTTGATTGATTCGAGAAACATCGCGTTGCGGTCGGCGTCGAGATTGCCGAACAATTCGGCGTCCGACAGCAGTCCACCCGGGCTGATGCCGAAGATCAGGCGTCCATCGAGCATGTGATCGAGCATCGCCATGCTCGCGGCGACGGTGGCGGGATGGGTGTTCGGCATGTTGATCGTGCCGGTGCCGAGCCTGATCTGTTTGGTGGCGGCGGCGATCCAGGCCAGGAACGCGATGCAGGAGGTGATGTTCTCGGCCTGGTCGGTCACGTGTTCGCCGACATAGGCCTCGGTGAACCCGAGTTCGTCGGCCAGCAGGAAAGCCTCGCGATCCTCCCGCAACGACTGCTTCCAGTCCTTGCCGAGCGGGTGGATCGGCATCGTAAAGAAACCCAGATTCATTGTCTGTTTCTCCCCGGGACCGTTCTTGATACGCGCCGACCATGCGACGTTCCCGATATTATGACATGTCCAAAAGTCGAATGCTGCGAAATAATCGCTCGATAAACAAACTTGACCTTTGAGGGTGAGCGCCGTCTAATCCGCGGAAAAATACGCCGAAAAATCGGCCGGGGAGGTCACGTCTATGAAAGCTTCGGCTTTCAGTTACGCACGCGCAACCAGTGTCGCCAACGCATTGGAACTGCTCGGGACGCATGGGGACAGGGCGAAGGTGCTGTCGGGCGGTCAGAGCCTGATGCCCGCGATGAATCTGCGTCTGATTTCTCCGGAACTGATCGTCGATATCGGCGAGCTCGCGGAGCTGCGCGGCATCGCCGTCAGCGGCGATGTCCTCCGCATCGGTGCCCTGACGCGGCATGTCGATCTGCGGCGATCGCCGGAGGTGGCCGCGCACGCGCCACTGCTCACGGAAGCCGCTGGCCATGTCGCGCACCCCGCCATCCGCAACAGGGGGACTCTTGGCGGCAGCCTTGCGCAGGCCGATCCCGCCTCCGAACTGCCGGCCTGCATAGTTGCGCTGGACGCGATGATCATCGTGCGTGGCCCGAGGGGCGAGCGGCGAATAGCGGCTGTCGATTTCTTCAAGGGAATCTATGAGACGGGGCTCACGCCGGATGAACTGCTCGTTGCCGTCGAGTTGCCGGTCGGGCGAAAGGGCTCCGTGCATTTTTTTCATGAGTTCGCCCGGCGGCACGGCGATTACGCCATTGCGGGCCTGGCGGCACAGGCGATCTTGGACGGTGGTCTCTTCACCGACCTGCGCTTGGCCTTCTTTGCCGTCGGCGACCGTCCGGTATTGGCCGGGGCCGCGCACGGCCTGATCGGCGTCCCCATCACGCCCGCCCTGTTGTCGGACAGATCGGCGGCACTCGGCGAGGAACTCGATCCCCAGGAAGATCAGCAGGCGTCCGCCGCGATGCGCCGGCATCTCGCCAAGGTGTTGATGCGGCGTTGCGTGACGGCGTTGCTGGGCCGTCCCGATCTCGATGCGGGGGGACGTGCGTGACGGCTCCCGTTCCAATCTCGCTCGAGGTCAATGGCGAGCGCGTCGACAGGCTTGTCCTGCCGCGGCTAAATCTAGCTGACTTCCTGCGCGAGCATCTTCAACTCACCGGAACCCATATCGGCTGCGAGCACGGCGTTTGCGGCGCCTGCACGGTCCGCGTCAACGGCGACATCGTTCGATCCTGCCTGATGCTGGCGGTGCAGGCGCACGGCGCGACGGTGCAGACCATCGAGGGCTTGTCCGACAGCGGCGAGGTCGCCGATCTGCAGGCCGCGTTCCGCGATCGCAACGCGCTGCAATGCGGCTATTGCACGCCGGGCATGCTGATGGCCGCGCAGGATTTGTTGCAACAGCAGGCCGAGCCGGACCGGGAGCAAATCCGCGAGCACCTTTCCGGCAATTACTGCCGCTGCACCGGCTACCAGGCCATTATCGATGCGGTCGAGACTACGGCGCGACTGCGCGCAGGGTCCCAGCCATGACCGTGACCTCGGCCAATCCTGAAATTCTCTCCGAGCTCGATCGGCCGAACTCCTACATCGGCAAGGTGGTCCCGCGCCCAAACCTCGAGCGGCTGATGCAGGGGCGGGGACTTTATGTGAGCGATATGGAATTGCCGCGCATGGCGCATGTGGCGTTCCTGCGCTCGCCCCATGCCCATGCGAAAATCATCGCTATCGACGCCGCAGAGGCGCGGCGGTTGCCCGGCATCATCGCCGTTGTGACTGGCGCGGAGCTTGCTACCGTCATCACGCCCTGGGTTGGCGTGCTCTCGCATCTCAAGGGCCTCAAATCGGCGCCGCAGCATGCGATCGCGGTCGATCGGGTCTGCTGGCAAGGCGAGGCGGTCGCCGCCATCGTGGCGACCAGCCGCGCCGTGGCCGAGGACGCGGCGGAACTCGTGCGGGTTGAATACCAGGAGCTGGATGCGGTGACGGATATGCGCACCGCGCTTGATCCGGAAACACCGGTGATTCATTCGTCGCTGGGCGACAACCTCGCCTTCGAGCGCAACCTCGACGCCGGTGCCGTCGACGCGGCGTTCGCCGATTCCGACGAGGTGGCGGAAGCGGACTTTGTCTTCGGCCGGCATACCGGCGTGACGCTGGAGCCGCGTTCGGTGGTCGCCGACTGGAACGCCGCCGAACAAAGGCTGACGATCTACCAGGGCACGCAGGCGCCGCACATGGTGCAGAACATCGCAGCCCTCCATCTGCGGCTGGAGGAGCAGCAGGTTCGCGTGGTATGCAAGGATGTCGGCGGCTCCTTCGGCATCAAGGTTCACATCTATGCCGATGAAATGGCGACCTATGCACTGTCGAAATTGCTGCGTCGGCCGATCAAATTCGTCGCCGACCGGGTCGAAAGTTTCAACACCGACATTCACGCCCGCGACCATCGCTGCAAGGGGCGGATCGGCGTCAAGCGCGACGGGGCCATCATGGCGTTCGAGATCGACGATCTCACCGGCATCGGTCCCTATTCGATGTATCCGCGCACCAGCGCCATCGAAGCCAATCAGGTCGTCAATCTTGTTGGCGGCCCATATGTGACGAAAAATTATCGCGCCCGAGCGCGCGTCGTGTTCCAGAACAAGAACGTGATGTGTCAGTACCGCGCTGTCGGCCATCCCATCGCCTGCTCGGTGACGGAAGGGCTGGTCGATCTGGCGGCCGCGAGAATCGGGATGGATCCGGTGGAAATCCGCCGCCGCAATCTCATTGCCGATGATGCTTATCCCTGCACGTCGCCTTCGGGCCTGCGGTTCGAGCAGTTGTCGCATTACGCCGCGATGAACAAGCTGATGGCGATGATGGACTACGACGGCTTGCGGGCCGAGCAGGCGGCGTTGCGAGCTAAGAACGTTCATCGCGGCATCGGCATTGCGAGCTTCATCGAGGTTACCAATCCCAGCGCCGCGTTTTACGGCGTGGGCGGCGCCCGGATCTCGTCGCAGGACGGCGTCGCGGTGCGGCTCGATGCGCAGGGTTCGGTGATCTGCCAGACCAGCATCACCGAGCAGGGGCAGGGCTCCGAATCGCTCACTGCGCAGATCGTCGGCAGCGTCCTCGGCGTTCCGATGGAGCGCGTCCGCGTGCTCCTGGGTGATACCGACAACACGCCTTATGGTGGGGGCACCTGGGCATCGCGCGGCGCCGGGATCGGCGGCGAGGCGGCGCTTCAGGCGGCCAAGATCCTGCGCCGGAATATTCTCGATGTCGCGGCCGCGATCCTGCAGTCGTCGCCTTCGGAACTCGACATTGCCAATGGTGCGGTGGTGAATGCAGGCGACGGCGCATCGCGCATCGAGCTGCGCGAACTCGCCCGGATCGTGTATTTCCGCCCCGACACGCTGCCGCCAGGCATCCAGCCGGAATTGATGGCGACGCGGCATTTCGTCCCCCGTGAATATCCCTTTGCCTTCACCAACGGCGTTCAGGCCTCCTGGCTGGAAGTCGACACCGACACCGGCTTCATCAAACTGCTCCGGCACTGGGTGGTCGAGGATTGCGGCACCATCATCAATCCGCAACTGGTCGACGAGCAGATCCGGGGCGGGGTCGTGCAGGGCCTCGGCGCGGCGCTGTTCGAGAAATGCATCTACGACGAGCGCGGCCAGCTGACCAACGCCAATATGGCCGATTATCTGGTCCCGATGTCCGGCGAAATGCCCGATATCGATGTCGGCCACGTGGTGTCGCCCACTGCCGAGACGGAGTTGGGGGCCAAGGGGGCGGGCGAGGCCGGGACGGCCGGCGCCGCCGCGGCAGTCGCCAATGCGGTCAATGACGCGCTCAAGCCATTCGGCGCTGTGATCACCGAAATTCCGCTGACACCGCAGGTCATCCTGACCGCGCTGGGAAGAATTTGACCAAGGACGAGCCCGCAAAATCGAATATAATGAAGCCAACAACATAAAATCCAGGGGAGGACACCATGACCAAAAAGGCCACAAAATCCGGATCGATAACCCGCCGCCGTCTGCTGACAACGGTGGGGGCCGGCGCAGCCATGCTTGGGCTGAACGCACGCGTTCGTGCTCAACAGCCGCCGATCAAAATCGGCATGAGTATGGCTCAGACCGGCGGTCTCGCCGGCGGCGGCAAGGCTTCGCTGCTCGGCATCGAGATCTGGCGGGACGATGTCAACGCCAGGGGTGGCTTGCTCGGCCGCAAGGTCGAACTTGTGGTCTATGACGACAAATCCAGCGCTTCAGAGACACCGGCGATCTACTCAAAATTGCTTGACGTCGACAAGGTCGATCTCCTGTTCGCGCCCTACGCGACCGTGCCGACCGCGCCGATCATGCCGCTCGTCAAATCGCGCGGCCTGCTGCTGATCGGCAACTTCTCATTCCAGGTGAACAGCAAGGTCGGCCACGACATGTGGTTCAACAACGCGCCGTGGGGACCGCCCGACAGCTGGGCGGCGTCATTCCTCGGACTGGGCCAGAAGGCCGGCGGCAAAACGGTCGCGCTTCTTTCGGCAGACCAGGAATTCGCACAAAATTTAGCGGTCACCGCCAGAGACGTGGCAAAGAAGTCGAACCTGCCGATCCTCTTCGACCAGGCATATCCGCCAAACACGGTGGAATTCTCCGGCATCATCCGCTCGCTCAAGGCCGCCAAGCCTGACATCGTCTATGTCGCGTCCTATCCGCCGGATTCCGCGGGAATTTTGCGCGCCGTGAATGAGATCGGAATCGGGGACAACGTCAAGATTTTCGGTGGCGGCATGGTTGGCCTGCAATTCGGCGCGGTAATGGAAAACCTGGGCTCGCTGCTCAACGGCGTCGTCAACTACAATTCATGGCTCCCGGAACCGAGCATGTATTTCGACGGGACCAAGGCGTTCTTCGAGACCTATACGAAACGGGCCGTGGAAGCCAAGGTCGATCCGCTGGGCTATT